>CAVKLS010000014.1:4409-16674 GCA_963657025.1 bacterium
CCCAGGTCAGTGAAAAGCATTCGGGATTTATTATTAACAAAAACAATGCTACCGCAGAGGATGTTCTGAAGCTTATCGAAAAGGTCAAGACCGTCGTCCTTCATGAAAAGGGCGTCGAGCTTGAGTGTGAGGTTAGGATACTGAAATAAGGAGTGGCACATGAATTTTGTAATTGTAACAGGACTTTCGGGAGCGGGAAAATCGAGAGCGATTGACGCTATGGAGGATATCGGCTTTTATTGTGTCGACAATCTGCCGCCGATGCTCATTCCCGTTTTCTATGATATGTACACGAAATCCGAGGGAATGCCGCCCAAGGTAGCCGTTGTGTGCGATACAAGAGGCGGAGAATTTTTCAAGTCGTTTTTTGACGCAATCGAGACGCTGAAGCATCAGGGAAGAGAATATAAGATTCTGTTCCTTGACTGTGCCGATGATATTCTCGTGAGAAGATATCAGGAGACGAGAAGAAAGCATCCCTTTGCCGACAGCTTTAACGGCTCTCTCGAAAAGGCGGTGAAGCTTGAAAGAGAGATGCTCCACCCCGTAAGAGAGAGGGCGGATTATGTCATTGATACCTCGAATCTTCGTCCTCAGTACATGAAGGAGCAAATCACCAAGATGTTTATGCAGTCGGGTGAGAACAGCCTTTATGTGCACTGCATGAGCTTCGGCTTCAAGAACGGACTTCCAAGTGAAGCAGACCTCGTCTTTGACGTGAGATGCCTTCCGAACCCGTTCTATATCGACGAATTGAGAAATCAGACGGGACTTGATAAGACTGTTTACGATTACGTTATGGGTCAGCCCGAGGCGGAAAAGTTCAGAGATAAGATTATCGATATGGTAGATTTTCTTCTTCCGCTTTACATCAAGGAGGGCAAAAGCCAGCTTGTCATAGCGATAGGCTGTACGGGCGGACATCACCGCTCGGTAGCGTTTGCCGAATATATTTACAATCATCTGATTGAAAAGAAAATCAAATCAACGGTTACTCACCGTGACATTTTAAAGTAAAACAAGGAGACAGCGGTATGTCATTTTCGTCCGATACAAAAAACGAGCTTTGCCGAATACAAAATAAGCGTGAAGCCGACTTTGTTGCAGAAGGATATGGTATGCTGCTGTTTTCTAAGCTTCTGACGAGCGACCGCACGGCGATAAAAATCGAGAACAGCAATGTCGCAAGACTTCTGGCAGAGTACTGTGCAGCCCTTGCGGGAGTAATCCCTGAGGTGCAGTTTAAGATGAGTGCATCGGGCACAAGCGCAGAGCACAGGCAGAACAAGTGTATTTTCAGCCTGAGTGACGATTTCCAAAAGAAACAGCTCACTGATGATTTCGGTATGAGCGAGGACAGACTTTTCTTAAGCGAGACTATAGTCAAGGGTGCAGAGGCGGCTTTTTTGAGAGGCGTTTTTCTTATTGCGGGAGTTGTCACAGATCCAAACCGAGACTACCATCTCGAGATCACCGTGTATTCTCAGAGGCTTGCGCATGAATTAAGTAATTTTATCTGCTCGCTGGGCTTGGAAATTCAATCGGCGGTTCTCGAGAAAAACGGCTCGAAAAATGCATATATTGTTTATATCAAGGATTCGGGAGGAATAGAAGATTTCCTTACGTTCATCGGTGCGTCCGGCGCAAGCATGGAATTTATGCAAATCAAAATGTACAAGGAAGCCAAGAACGACATCAACCGCAAGGCAAATTTTGAGACCGCCAATATGGACAGAACCTACTCGGCTTCGGCTAAGCAGACTCTTGCCATTGCCGTTATCAACGATACCATAGGCTTTGACGAATTGACCGACGAACTGAGAGCGGTATGTGAATTGAGACTTAATAACCCCGACATGACGCTAAAGCAGATGAGCGAAAAACTCGGCATCAGCCGCTCGGGTGTTAATCACCGATTCCAGAGAATTATCAAAATTGCCGAGGAATGCACGGGCGGTAAAAAAATAGACGAGCTCATCAAAAGGTTTTGAACCGAAAGGAAAAGAAATTGAGAGAAACACTAAACGCACGCCAGAAGGCTATGTTCTGGAGTATGATAGGCGGACTTGTGCTCTTGATAGCACTTGTCGTCTTTTTGATTGTGAGAACACTCAACCCTGCCGCAAATCAGGGTACTATGTATATAACATCGTCCGACAAAACGATAGAGCCTGTTTCGAATGTTCTTCAGACAACAACGAAGGGCGTCGAAACGTCGTTCAGAGCATTGAAGCTTGAGGATATTGCCGATACTCTTCCGGTAGTCGAGTATGACGGCGAGGACATCACGGTCGGCTTCAGCGATGACGATACGCTCGAAAATTTCATCTTCTCTATGTATGACGAGAACCTGAATGAGATTTATTCGGGCGAGGAAAAATTTGTTTTCCCGGAGACAGCCGGCACCTATATAGTGAAAACGGAATTCAGCTGGGGATACACCGAGAAAAATTCGATTCTCACGGAAAATTACTATAAGGTATATTTTTCCGAGGAGTCGCTCAAGTAAAAAATAAGGAAAAATATAAGGTAGGATAAGGTAAATGGAAGTTGCGCTGATAATTTTAAAACAGATAATTGTTATGTTTCTGATTATGGGAATGGGATTTTTGCTTTTCAGAAAGGGGCTGATAACAAAAGACGGCTCCAAAACCTTAGCCAATCTTCTCATTTATATAATTCTGCCGTGCGTTATCATAAACGGATTCATAACAGACAGAACGGCGGAGAAAATCACGGAGCTCGGAGTGAGCGCACTTATGGCGGCGGCTTTTTTGGCTGTTTCGTGCATCATTTCAAGGCTTGTGTTCAAAAAGTATCCGATAGATAATTTCTCGTCGGCTTTCTCGAATCCGGGATTTTTCGGCATTCCGCTTATCGTGGCTGCATATTCAAACGAGGCGGTTTTCTTCATCACGGCATTTATCGCTTTTTTGAATGTTATGCAGTGGACATACGGTGCGGCAATTCTTAAGGAAGAGAAGATAAAGATAAATTTCAAGACGATATTCACATCGCCCTTTATCATAGGTCTGATTATCGGTCTTATCATTTTCTTCACGGGAGTGCCGATTCCGACTGTTGTGAAAAGCACGATTTCAGCCGCAACCAACGCCAACACCTTTGTTGCGATGCTTGTTCTCGGAACTTATCTTGCTCAGGCGGATATGAAAGAGGTGTTCCTCTCGCCGAGACTTTACGGCGTCAGCTTCCTTAGATTGGTTCTGATTCCCGCAGTATGCATGCTTGTCGGCTTTGTGATTCCCGATAAATTCACGGAGCTTTTCACATGCGTGATGATAGCCTGTGCGTGCCCAGTCGGTTCTAACGTGGCTGTTTACGCTCAGCTTTACAACAAGGACTATACCTATGCGGTTTCAGCGGTCACGCTTTCGACAATCTTCTCTGTCGTCACCATTCCGCTGATGCTCATGGCGGTAAGCTTATTCTGATATTTTTGCATCTGAAAGGAGATTTTATTTATGTCTGACGGTTTTGTGCATCTTCATGTTCACACGGAATATTCTCTCCTTGACGGAGCGTGCCGAATCGAGAAGCTTCTCGATTCGGCAAAGAAGCTTCATATGAAATCGGTTGCAATAACGGATCACGGCGTCATGTGGGGCGCCGTGAACTTTTATAAGGCGGCAAAGGAGCGAGGAATAAAGCCGATTATCGGCTGTGAGGTCTATGTCGCTCAAAGGACGAGATTTGACCGCATTCACGCATTGGACGGCTCTTCGAGACATCTTGTCTTGCTGTGCAAAAATGAGACGGGCTACAAAAATCTGATTGCCATGGTATCGAAGTCCTTTACGGAGGGCTTTTACAACAATCCCAGAGTGGATTTGGATTTGCTCGAAGAGCACCACGAGGGACTTATTGCACTGTCTGCCTGTTTGGCTGGTGAAATTCCGAGAGCACTGAACGCAGGGGACTACGAGGCGGCAAAACAAGCGGCTGTCCGTTACAACAAAATTTTCGGACAGGATAATTTCTATCTTGAGCTTCAGGACCACGGACTGAAGGAGCAGAAGCATATCAATCCGCAGATAATCAGACTTTCCCGTGAAACGGGAATACCGACCGTGCTCACGAACGACTGCCATTATGTCGAGCGTGAGGATGAGATGATGCACAGAGTGCTTCTCTGCATTCAGACGAGGAGAACCCTCGAGGACGAGGATATTCTTGATTTCGGCTCTAAGGAGTTTTATTTCAAGTCCGAGGAAGAAATGAGGGCGCTGTTTCCGAATTACTCCGAGGCGGCTGACAACACGGTTAAAATTGCAGAGAAATGCAATTTTGAGTTTGAGTTCGGAAAGACAAAGCTTCCCGCATTTACCACGCCCGACGGCTCAGATAATAAAGATTACTTTGTCAGAATGTGCCGTGACGGTATGAAAAGACGCTACGGCGAAAATCCCGACAAAAGCGTCGTCGAAAGACTTGAGTACGAGATAAATATGATAGACAAGATGGGATACATAAACTACTATCTCATCGTGCATGATTTTATCCGCTACGCAAAAAGCGTGGGTATTCCCGTGGGCCCGGGACGAGGCTCCGGAGTCGGAAGTCTTGCGGCTTACTGCATCGGAATAACGGCAGTGGATCCGCTTAAGTACGATCTTATTTTCGAGAGATTTTTAAATCCCGAGAGAGTTAGCATGCCCGATTTCGATATAGACTTTGCCGATGACCGCAGACAGGAGATTATCGACTATGTCGTGAAGAAATACGGCAGTGACCATGTTGCGCAGATTGTAACATTCGGTACTATGGCGGCAAGGCTTGCCGTGCGTGATGTCGGAAGAGCAATGGCTTTGCCGTACAACCTTTGTGACGCTGTAGCCAAGATGATACCTGCCGAAAACGGTATGACGATAGAAAAGGCAATGAGCACAAACAGCGAGCTCAGAAAAAGGTATGAGAGCGATTCCTCCGTCAGAGCGATTATCGATATGGCGAAAAAGGTGGAAGGAATGCCGAGGCACACCTCGACCCATGCGGCAGGAGTTGTCATCACGGACAAGCCTGTTATGGAGTATGTTCCGCTTGCGAAGAATGATGAGGCTGTCGTCACGCAGTACACCATGACGGGAATAGAGGAGCTGGGACTTCTCAAGATGGACTTTTTGGGTCTGAGAAACCTTTCGGTTATCGACAATGCCGAAAAATTGATCCGTGAGAAAAATCCGCACTTTGATATAAATGAAATTCCCGAAAACTCGAAAGAGGTTTTCGATATGCTGTGTCAGGGCAAGACGGAGGGAGTCTTTCAGTTTGAGTCGGCTGGCATGAGAAGAACCACCATGCGTGCAAATCCGCGAAGCATTGAGGATCTCATTGCGATTATTTCTCTTTACCGCCCGGGACCCATGCAGTTTATAGATATGTATGTGCAGAACAGGCACGACCCAAGCAAAATCCGCTACCGTCATCCGAGACTTGAGAAAATTTTAGGAGTTACCTACGGCTGTATCATCTATCAGGAACAGGTTATGACGATATTCAGAGAGCTTGCGGGCTATTCTCTCGGAAGAGCTGACGTCGTGCGCCGTGCCATGTCCAAGAAAAAGGCTGCTGTTCTCGAGAAGGAAAAAGAGGTTTTCATAAACGGTCTTCTCGATGAAAACGGAAATATAATCATTGAGGGATGCGTCCGCAGAGGTGTGGACAGAGAGACAGCCGAAACGATTTTCTCCGAAATCGAAAGCTTTGCTTCCTATGCATTTAATAAGTCCCATGCGGCGGCGTATGCAACTCTTGCTTACCAAACGGCGTATCTCAGAAGATTTTATCCGCAGGAATATTTTTCTTCGCTTATGTCGAGCGTTCTGGGAAACACGCCAAAGCTTCAGGAATATATCGACGAATGTCAGAGCCTCGGAATAAAGATACTCCCACCGCACGTGAATTATTCGGGCTCAGGCTTTACGCCGTATGAAGGAAATATACGATACGGTCTTCTGGCTGTTAAAAATCTCGGACGGGGGCTTATCTCAAGGCTTCAGAGCGAACGGGAATTAAACGGGAAATTCAAAACCTTCTATGAGTTCTGCTCAAGAATGTGCGAGAAGGAAATCAACCGCCGTGCCGTGGAAAGTCTCATCAAGGCTGGCGCGCTTGACCGTCTTGGGTCAAACCGCAGAGAAATGATGATGGCACTGCCGATGATTATGGATACGCTCGAGAACGACAGGAAAAATAACATCGAGGGTCAGCTTGGGTTTTTCGGTACGGACGATTTCGAGAACGAAATGAGAATAGACCCGAAGCCCGAATATTCCGAGAGGGAGCTTCTGGCAATGGAGCATGAAATCACGGGAATGTACATCAGCGGTCACCCGATGGAGCAGTTCCGTGAGGCTTTTGAAACGGGATATGCCGCAAGAACGGACAGGATTATCTCCTCCGCAAAGGGCGAGAGCAGCTACTACCGTGACGGTCAAAATGTAAGAGTTATCGGAATTATCGAATCGGTCAAGAAAAAGATAACAAAGTCAAATACGACAATGGCTTTTGTCACGGTCGAGGATATGTACTCGAGCATAGAAGTTCTTGTGTTTCCGAATGTCTTTTCCATTTCACAAAATGCGGTGAGAGAGGGAGACACCGCCGAGTTCGGCGGAAGACTGAGTTTCACGGAGGAACAGGAGCCTAAGCTTGTTGCTGACATCGTGAGAAGAGTTTCGTCTGTTTCGGATATTGATTTGTCACGGTTTAAGAAAAATGGCAGTCGCTCTTCGGATGTAAGCCGGGCGAATGACAGACAAGCACCCCCACAGGGCAAAAAGGCAGTGTCGAACCCCGGGCTTTATCTCAGAATAAAAAACAACGAATGCCGTGAGTACGAAAAAGCCTTGCAATATATCGACATATTTGACGGAAGAACTGATGTTTACATTTACTTTACGGACAACAGAAAAATCGTCCGTGCGCCGGCAAGGTACAGGGTGGATATCAATAATGTTTTGATAAGAGAATTAAAAAAGCTCCTCGGAGACAATAATGTTGCTCTAAAAGAATGAAAACGAAAAATGTATCCATTTATCAAATTCATTGAAAAGTTTTAAAAAAATTGTATAATTTGTCGGATTTAAAATGCTTTTGCATTTTGTCTTGAAATTGTATTCAATTTTGAATATAATCATAGTGTAAATGTCTTCCGTCCGATTGGCGGCGGAATTGATGATGTTTGATGTTTATTAAATCTTATTCTGGGAGGAATAATAATGTGTGCTAAAAGAATAGCAGTTCTCACAAGTGGCGGAGATGCTCCGGGCATGAACGCAGCGGTTCGTGCGGTTACAAGAACAGCTATAAACGAAGGATATGAGGTTTTAGGTGTAGTCAGAGGATACAACGGTCTTCTTCATGATGATCTTATCCCGCTCACACTCAGAAGTGTTTCCGATAAGATTCAGCTCGGCGGAACATTCCTTTTCTCGGCAAGAAGCCCCGAGTTTGCGGCTCCTGACGGATCCGGTTTCAAAAAAGCTGCCGAGACCTGCAGAAAGCATGATATAGTCGGTCTTGTCGTTATCGGCGGTGACGGTTCTTTCCGTGGTGCAAGAGCTCTTTGCCGTGAGGGAATCCCCACAATCGGAATCACAGGTACTATCGACAACGATATTACTTCTTCCGACCACACAATCGGCTACGACACAGCTATGAACACAGCTATTCAGCTTATCGATAAGCTCAGAGATACAACAGAGTCTCACGACCGTTGCTCCGTTGTTGAGGTTATGGGAAGAAACTGCGGTGATATCGCTCTTAATGTCGGTATTGCTGCCGGTGCAATCGTAACTCTCGTTCCCGAGGTTCCGTTTGATATGCAGAAAGACGTTATCGACAGAATCAAGGCTGCACAGAAGACAGGCAAGAAGCACTTCATCGTTGTTGTTGCTGAGGGCGTAGGTCACACAGATGATATCGCAAAGCTTATCGAGAAAGAGACAGGAATTGAGTCAAGAGCTACAATTCTTGGTCATGTTCAGCGTGGCGGTTCTCCGACAGTTCGAGACAGAGTTCTCGGCTCAAAGTGCGGCTACTATGCTGTTAAGCTTCTCGACGAGGGCAAGAGCAACCGTGTTGTTGTCATCAAGAATGACAAGGTTGTAGACTTCGATATTACAGAGGCTCTCGATATGCCGAGAACCTTTGACGTAGAGCTCTACGAGGCTGCAAAGATACTTTCCAACTAATAGAATATTTTCGGGCAGACGGCAAAATCGTTTGCCCGATTTTTTCATAAATTAATTAGTTTTTGCTAACCGATAAATTTTTCCTTGACAAGAAGGCTCTGCTTTAGTATAATACTAACGTTATGAAATAACAAAATTACCCATGGCTATCGCCGGATGGGAGGGATATAAATGGCAGAGATCAGATTAAAAGAGAATGAGACTCTTGACAGCGCTCTCAGACGCTTCAAGAAGCAGTGTGCTCGCGCTGGCGTTATCGCTGAGGTTCGTAAGAGAGAAGCTTACGAGAAGCCTTCTGTAAAGCGTAAGAAGAAGTCAGAAGCAGCTCGCAAGAGAAAGTATAAGTAATTGAAAAATACTTAAAGCATGAAAAGCGGGCTTTTGCCCGCTTTTTTGTTTTTGCAATGAGGTAAACGTGAAAAAAAGTGGCATAAGATGGCCGACTGTCGCACTTGAGCGTGTGACGGAGCTTACACCTGAATTCATTAAGAGTATGGGAATAAAGGCGGTTTTGCTCGATGTCGACAATACCATAACTTCATACATCTCGAAGGAACCTTTTCCCGGAAGCATAGAGCTCATAAGGAAGCTCGAGAGCGAGGGAATAAGCGTATACATCGTTTCAAACAACAAGAGCAAGAAAAGAATCAAAGCGGTTGCCGAGAAGTTTTCGCTGCCGTTTGTCAATGTGGCAATGAAGCCGCTTCCTGTGGGATTTATCCGTGCGAAGAAAAAGCTTCATGTTAAATTCAGCGAGTGCCTTGTAGTTGGAGATCAGATATATACAGATATAATAGGTGCCAATCTGTGCGGAATGAAGTCGGTGCTATTGACTCCGATTGAGCCCGAAAGCGGCTGGAGCTTCAAATTAAGAAGAAAGCACGAGACAAAAATCCGTGAAGGCATGAAAAATTCCGATTGAGTTTTGGGAGGTATACAAAATGAAAAATCCTGTTGAAAGAATCAGAGAGTTACTTTTAAAAAATCATCCTGAAAGAGCAGCTGTTGTCTATACTCCGCACAACAGAAGATATCTGACGGAGTTCCCGTCTTCTGACGGTGCGCTTGTCATCACAGGTGACGAGGCTGTCCTTTTTCAGGATTCAAGATATGTCGAGGCTGCGGCTGAGCAGGCAAAATATTGCGAGGTTCGTCCGTTCACAAACCTTTATGAGAGTGTAAACGAGGTTATCAGAAAGTCGGGCGCAAAAGAGGTTCTTCTCGAGACTCAGAAGCTCACCTATGCCGTTGCCGCAAGATTTACAAAGGAATTTGACGCTTACGGCGTGAAGGCTGTTCTTGATTCTCAGCTTGACGATGCATGCATTGCCATGAGACAGATTAAGTCTCCTGAAGAGATTAAGAAAATGCAGGACGCTCAGGCTATCACCGACGCTACCTTTACGCATATTCTCGGCTGCCTCAAGGAGGGCGTAACCGAGAGAGAAATCGCTCTCGAGATTGAGTTCCACATGAGAAAACTCGGCGCAGAGGGCAATGCTTTCGATCCTATCGTTGTATTCGGCACAAACTCCTCAAGACCGCATGGTGTTCCCGGCGACAAGAAGCTTGCTCCCGGTGATTTCGTAACCATGGATACGGGCGCTATGAAGGCAGGCTACAACTCCGATATGACAAGAACAGTAGCATTCGGCTATGCAACGGACGAGATGAAGGCTCTTTATAATAAGGTATTGGAGGCTCAGCTTGCTGTTATCGACGCTTTGAAGCCGGGCATGCGCTGCTGTGACGTTGATAAAATCGCAAGAGACATCATTGACGCAGTGCCTGAGTATAAGGGCTATTTCGGTCACGGCTTGGGTCACGGAGTAGGATTTGAAATTCACGAGTGGCCGAGATTCTCACGCCTTGATGAGACTCTGACACAGCCGGGCATGGTCATCACCGATGAGCCGGGAATTTACATTCCGGGCAAGTTCGGCGTAAGAATCGAGGATATGCTTCTCGTTACCGAGGACGGCTGCAAGACTATGACAGGCTCACCCAAGGAGCTTATGGTTATCTGAGCGACAGCGTAAATTCGCTCTTGCAATATACAGTGAAATACTGTAAAATATTAGAACAATACTATTATTTTGAAAATTAAAACTTTTGGAGGCAATATAATATGATTACAGCCAGTGATTTCAGAAACGGCAAGACTTTTGAGTATGAGGGAAAGCTCATGCAGGTTGTTGAGTTCCAGCATGTTAAGCCGGGTAAGGGCGCAGCTTTCGTTCGTACAAAGATGAAGAATATCGTAACAGGTGCTGTTACTGAGACATCTTTCAACCCGACAGCTAAGTTCCCTGAGGCTTTCATCGAGCGTAAGGATGTTGAGTATTCCTATGCTGACGGTGATCTTTACTACTTCATGGATACAGAGACATATGAGATGGAGCCAATCAGCGCAGAGAATCTTCCTGAGAACTTCAAGTTTGTTAAGGAGAACGATCCTTGCACACTCCTCTCCTATAAGGGAAAGGTTTTCTCCGTTACAATTCCTAACTTTGTTGAGCTCGTTGTTACAGAGACAGAGCCGGGCGTAGCAGGTAACACAGCTACAAACACAACAAAGCCTGCTACACTTGAGACAGGTGCTATCGTTAAGGTTCCGCTTTTCATCTCTGAGGGCGAGAAGATTCAGATCGATACAAGAACAGGCGAGTACATGGGCAGAGCTTAAGCCCTGAAGCCTTACGGTTAACGATATATTTTCTGAAAGGGGTATATCACTATGAATAACACCGAAAAAGCAGCATACATCAAGGGACTTATCGAGGGTCTCGGAATTGATGAAAGCACAAAGGAAGGAAAGGTTCTTATCAAGATAAGCGAGCTTCTTTCCGATATATCCAATGACCTGGATGACGTAGCCGAGGTTCTCGGTGAGGTTGAGGGTCAGGTAGACGAGATTGACGAGGATCTCTCCGATCTCGAGGAGGAGTTCTACTTCTCTATCGATGATGAGGACGAGGACTACGACGATTTCGAGGACGATGACGACGATCTCGAGGAGTGGGACGATGAGGACGAGTACTTTGAGGTAACTTGCCCGGACTGCGGCGACACAATCGAGCTTGGCGGTTCTATTCTTGACGAGGGTTCACTCAAGTGCCCGAACTGCGGTGCGCTTATGGTTTTCGACCTTGAGAATATTAAGGACGAGGACGAAGCAGAGGATGAGGAAGCTTCTGAGGAAGAAGAGAACGAGACAGAGGAATAATTCTGTTTTCTCATTGTAAAAATATAAAAAATTATCAGCCGTTCGTTTGAGCGGCTGATTTTTTATTTTATTGAATTGTTTTTTAATCCGGTTTTGTTGACGGATTTTCTTCACGCTTTTCTTCGCTTGGAGGTGAGGCGTCGGGAGCCTCAAGCTGATCCATGTGCTCGATTTTTCTTTCGGTGAAGTCCGACTCATAGTAGTAGGTGTCTCCGTCCGGATTAACTCCGCGCTTGAGAACCTCCCAGCTTTGACCGAGAAGGTAGCTCTTCGTTATCTCACGGTTCCACTCTATCATGCAGTCATTGTAATCACGGTTGCACTCGACAACATAGACGGCGGTGGAGGTTTTTGCTATTACGGTGACGGAATGCTCTGCGCTGATGAAGCGGATGTGGTCGCCGACCTCGATGTCGTCCCAGTCATAGGAAATATAAATCGGAGTTTCTTCACCCCAGAGGAAGTCGCTTATCATGCTCGCAAATCCCAGACACTGGACGTTGTCTCCCTCATATGAGAACATATTCTTTGTTATTCCGTTGTAGGCATTGCACCAGTAGTCGGAGTATGAGCCGAAGTTTGAGCACGGCGTCGTGCTTGTATGCATTGCGGCTTGATATTTGCTCTCGTTGTCGTCTTCATCAAGATTGTCGTGAGAGTTCCAGTAGGCTCCTGCGGGGAAAAACTGTTTCAGAAGATTGATTTTCTCCGATATTGAGAGGTCTGCATATACGGCAGAGAAAATAGTGCCCTCCTTGTCGGGGTCATCGTCTTTCTCCGCTTTTGTTTCGAGAATTTCGTCTGACTCTTCAGAGCTTTCCGATTC
>CAVKLS010000015.1:0-16392 GCA_963657025.1 bacterium
TTACTTTCCGAAAGATTTGCGGAAAGTTATTTTTTGAGGGATATGGTATCGTAACCATAAAATTAACAAGGCAAATTTCACAGTGCGATTGACACCGAAAAACAAGTGTGCTAAAATGCAGTATATGGTAACGATGCCATATACACTACACAGTAACTTACAGATATTTTCATATATTTGTTTAATCGGAAAGGATTTGCATTATGGCTAACTCAACTATGTCGGATGTCGCTAAGGAGGCGGGAGTAGCACTGACCACGGTCGGCAGAGTTCTGAACGGCGGCTACGTAAGTCAGGAGAAAAGAGAGAGGGTTCAGGCGGCAATTAAAAAGCTCGGTTATGTTCCCAATAAAATGGCTCGTTCACTCAAGCAGAGCGAATCTAAGCTCATCGGTATTTTTATGCGGTTTAATGCCAACCAGGTTTTTGTTTCTATCGAGAGAGGACTGACAAGAGCGATTGAATCGGCAGGCTACAACTGCTTTATACTCACACATTATTCGGGAAGCATGGAAAACGAGATTGATGAGTTCATCTCACGAAAGGTGGACGCACTCATGATTATTTCTATGCCAGATATTGATAAAGAGTATCTCGAGAAAATTCAGAATGTAAAAATTCCCATAGTTATGATAGAGCGCTGTATAGATATTCCCAAGGCGGACGGCGTTTATATCAACGACCTTGACGGAGCGAAGCAGGCTACGGGCGGAATGATTAAAAAAGGCGCAAGAAAGGTGGCTTTTGTCGGTTGCCATCCCAATGACGATGTTGAGGGAGAGCGATTCGAAGGTTATCTTGAGGCACTTAAGGATGCGGGAATCGAGAGGGACGACAGGCTTATCGAATTTATAGATGTTTACAATTCTGAGAACGGCTATAAAGCGGCAAAGCACCTTTTGGAGAACGGAGTTGAGTTTGATGCGGTTTTCTGCACGTCGGATTTGATAGCGGCGGGCTTTATGCAGTATGTCTATCCGATTGGACTGAGAATTCCCGATGATTTTCTGATTGCGGGCTATGACGACACCATAGCAAAGGTGCTGTCGCCTGAAATTTCGAGTGTTTCTCTTGATTATGAAAAAATCGGTATTGAGGCGGTCAGCATGGCGCTTTCAAGAATAAAAGCTCCTGAGATGCCGTCAAGAAAGGTCAGAGTGGACACAATTTACACAGAGAGATAAATTTTTGCTTGTTATTGATTGAACTGTAAAATTACTCGAAAAATCACAGTGTATCAGATTTAAAGTTAGAGGTGTATTTCACATGGCACTTAATTTCAATTTCAACAAGAAAAGTCAGAAAAAGGTAAAGGTCGGTATTATCGGATGCGGAAAAATCACTCAGACCCGTCACGCTCCCGAATATGACGAAAATCCCAATGCAGAGATAATCGGAGTGTACGATTTTAATCAGCAGAGATGCATTCAGATTGCCATGGCAATTGGCTGTAAGGCATATAGTTCCGTTGACGAGCTTCTCGAGGACTCGGAGATTGAGGCGGTTTCTGTGTGCTCGCCGAACTTTACCCACGCAGAATACACATTGAAGGCACTCGAAAGCGGCAAGCACGTTCTTTGTGAAAAGCCGATTGCGCTTGACACAGCCGATTCAAAGAAGATGATTGAAAAGGCAAAAGAAGTCGGAAAAATCCTCATGGTCGGTCACAATCAGAGACTGAATCCTACCCACAAGAGAGCGAAAGAGGTTTTGGACAGCGGTGCAATCGGAGACATAATCTCCGTTCAGTCGAATTTCAAGCATTCGGGTCCCGAGAACTGGTCGATTACTTCTAACAATTCTACTTGGTTCTTCGACAAAACTAAGGCAAATTTCGGCGCAATGGGTGACCTTGGCGCACACAAGATTGATATCATTCGTTTTCTTCTCGGCTCTGAGTTTGATAAGGTCAATGCAACCATTATGACGCTCGACAAGAGAGGTCCCGACGGAAACCTCATCGGAGTTGATGACAATGCATTTTGCTTTTTCAAGATGTCAAACGGCGTGCCCGGAATCATGCACGTTTCGTGGACAAACTACGGTGATGAGGACAACTCCACTGTTATCTACGGAACAAAGGGAGTCATGAAGATTTTCGGAGATTATGCCGACGACATCGTTCTTGAGATGAGAGATCACACCACAGTTAAATATACCGTTTCGAGAATGCAGACCAATGATAATCAGACAAAGTCGGGCATTATCGATGAATTTATTTCGTCAATAATCGAGAACAGAGAGCCGCTTATCACGGGTCAGGACGGACACAACACACTTTCCGTTATTGCTGCCTGCTTTGAATCAAGCGAAAAGGGCGAATGGGTAACGGTTGAATATTGATTATTTTAAAATACCTATATTTATTAAACAAGGTCGCGGAAATTTGTTTTCTGCGACCTTGTTTTTTTGTCCTTTTTTTGTCCGCATCGGCGATGTATACTTTAGTCAAGAAAAAAACAAAAACCAAAAACAAAAAAACAACTAAACAACAAAAACATCAGAAAAACTGACAACAAACGGAAAAACGAAAGGAGAACAATTATGTCAGCAATCAAAAAAATCATGGCAGGAGTACTCGTAGCGGCATTGGCGGTTTCGCTTGCGGCATGTGCAAATTCAAAATCGGCAAACAAGATACAACAGGCTAAGACAACAACGACGACAACAACAGCTGCTCAGACGAACTCACAAAGCGGAGGTCAATCCACAGAAAATCAGTCAACGGACAGCGGAGTTTCGGTAGAGGAGGCAAAGGATATTCTTTCATATAATTGTGCCGTTCTCTCGGGATTCGATGATGACAGCTACGGCGTAGAGTACAGTTACGATACAGTATACAAGGGAGTATGGTACAACTGGGATGAAGTCGGAGTAACAGACCCCGATTACATCGTACCTGAAGATGAAATCACCGACGACACACTGACAGATGATTCAAGCTTCTACTACCACGTAACAAGTGTAAACAGTGATCAGGAAGCAAGAAATGATCTTCTCAATTATATGAGTGAGGACGTCTTGAATCAGCTTTACGGCATACCGCTTTATGATTACGGTGATACAACATACATTAAGAGAGAGAATAAAGGCTATGCTCCGATAGACCGTGATTACGAAAACGCAACAATCACAAATATCACAGACACAAGCTTCACAGCCACAATGGATTGCCATATGTTCAGCGTAGACAATTATGTCGGTACATGCACGATTGATATGAGCAAATACGGCGACAGCTGGTACATCGTGGGATATTCACAGAACTTCTGATTAAATCTGTGAAACATTAACCAAAACCCTGACAAATTAAGGATAAAAATATCAATAACAACAGCTTGTCCTTGAATTGTCCATAATGAAGTAGTATAGTTAAATCAAAGATTAAACAACAAAAATACAAAAACAAACAAAAGAAAAATTAAATGCAGACGGTTAAAAATGAAAGGAGAAAAACAACTATGATCAGCATTAAGAAAATTATGGCGGGTGTTCTCGTCGCAGCAATGGCATTATCATTTACAGCATGTTCAAATTCAAAGACAAAGACAGAGTCCGAGGCTTCGGCAATTTCAAAGCCGCTCACATCGGCATCACCGAAAACCTCATCGTCACCTAAGGCAACGGCTACACCGAAGGCTACAACCAAGCCGACAGAGACGCCTAAGGCAACTCAGACTCCGACCCCCACACAGACGCCGCAAGCCACACAGGCTCCGACAGCTACTCCCGCACCTACACAGGCACCTGAGCAGACAACGGCAAACGGATTCTCAGAGCAGGACGCAAGAAATCTTCTCGCAATGCCGTGCCATGTGCTCAACGGCTTCGATGATGAGAGCTATAATGTAAGCTATGACGACACATTGGCATTCAAGGGTTATTGGGAAACTCAGGATGATGTCGGAACATACGATCCGAACGGACTCGTCCCTGAGGATGAACTTGCTGAAGATACTCCCACAAGCAGCGGATATTACTACCTCGTAACAGACGCAAGCTCAAATGAGGACGTAAGAAATCAGCTTCTCGGCTATGTAAGCCAGGATGTTCTCGATCAGCTTTACGGCACACCGACATTTGATTATGACGGAAACACATACCTCCTCCGTGGCGGCAGAGGTTACTATCAGATTGACCGTGATTTCAACAACGCAACAATCACAGATTTGACCGACACAAGCTTCACAGCTACAATGGATTGCTACGAGTGGGATCAGTATCAGGGCACATGCACACTCAATATGAGCAAATCAGGCTCTGCTTGGTACATTGTGGGCTATTCACAGACATTCTAATCAATCAGCTTGATAATCCTAAAACTTAATCAATTCCGAATCCCCGTTCGTTTGAGCGGGGATTTTTGCGTTTGTCCGTTTTTTGTCCGTTTTGCGGTGCTATATTGTAGTTGTAGAAGAAAAACAACATATTTAAGACGAAAAGAGTATTTTTAAACACATAATTAAACGGTAAAAATGAAAGGATAATTATTATGATCGGTATAAAGAAAATTTTAGCTGCCGCACTCGTGGCGGCAATGGCACTATCGCTTGCGGCATGTACAAATCCAAATGCAAGGACACAGAAAGAGCCTGAGGCTTCCGCAATCGAGAAGTCGCTTATTTCGGCATCTCCCAAAGCTACAGCGACACCGAAGGCTACGGCAACGCCTAAGGCAAAGGGAAAATCAAAAGCGACTGCAAAGCCTACCAATGCTCCGACCAAGTCACCGACAGCCACACCAACCGTAACACAGGCACCAACGGCTACACCCAAGCCGACTGCTACTCCTGCTCCCACTCAGGCTCCTGAGCAGTCAGATAACAATAATAACGATAACAACGCAAGCCTTAATGGCAATGCTGAACAGACCACAGAGAGCGGATTCACAGAGCAGGACGCAAGAAATCTGCTCGCAATGCCGTGCTATGTTTTGAGCGGAATTGATGATATGAGCTATAATGTAAGCTACGATGAGGATACCGTTTACTACGGATACTGGGATTCTCAGGAGGATGTCGGTTTGTACGACCCGAACGGCTTGATTACGGACGAAGAGCTCACAGAAGATATGATAACGGGCGCCGCATGTTATTTCAGGGTGACAAGCGCAAGCTCGAATGAAGACCTAAGAAATCAGCTTCTCGCTTATGTAAGCTATGATGTGCTCGATGAGCTTTATTCGGAGCCGCTGTTCGATTATCAGGGCGACACCTACATAAGACGCGGCGGAATGGGCTACTACAGAATGGATCGTGATTTCAGCAACGCAACAATCACGGATTTGACCGATACAAGCTTCTCGGCTACGATGGATTGCAACGAATTCGGTCAGTATATGGGTACATGCACCATCAATCTCGAGAAAAGCGGCGACAGCTGGTATATCACAGGATATTTTGAGAATTTCTGATGAAAGTCAATCAAACAACATAATGAAAAATAAAATCCTCTGTTCAGATTGAGCAGAGGATTTTTGGCGTTGTTAAAATTTAAATATCTTGGTTGAGAGCCTCGGCGCAAAGACCCCAGAAATAGTACTTTCGGACATCAGAGCCGTAGACAAGATGAGGAATATGCTCGCAAGGGATATATTGCTTGGCTTCCTTTTTGATATCAATGAGCATATCGTCGTTCATTGCCTCACCTGTGAAAACAACGGTGTCGGGGTTAACCGTGCATGTCAGGGCAACAAGACAGGTGTAAGCCGATTCGAGTACATTTTCAGCGGGGAACGGGAAGGCGTCTTCATATACAAAGCCCTCGTGATCTTCACTTTTCGGAATTGTTTTGAAGATAAGGTTGCTGACCTCGCCCGCAAAGCGAGTGTTTCCGAGGTGAATTCTTCCGTCGATGATAATTCCGCAGCCCGGTGCTCTTCCTTTGAAGTAAGCGAGAAGTGCGACGCTCTTGTTATCTTCACGGCACTCAGCCATTTTGTCGGAAAAGGAATAAACTCCGAAAGCCATGGCGTTGGTGTCGTTTTCAATTGTGCACGGCAAGCCGAATTCGTTCTCGATGACGGATTTCAGGTCAACTCCGTTGATATCGACGATTCCGCTCTGCTGAACCTTATTATTGTAATAAAAACCAGAAATTCCCAGAGAAACGTATTTGATTCTCGGTTCCTCTTCGATTTTCTCCGCTATGTACTCGATGATGTCCTTTGTGGTGATTTTAGCATAGCTCTTTGTGTCGTCCGTGATAATCGTTCCGAGAAGATCCGTCACGGCAGAGTTGAGCGTGAATTCCCCCTCCTCAAAGGTGAAAAGGCAGAGGACATATGCAAAGGACTCGTTGAAACGGTAGCTTTTCGGCGGTCTTCCTATGGTTGGTGCAGGGGACGCTGTCTCGATTATTTCGCCCGTGAGCGCAAGCTCGTTAAGAATGGTGTTGCATGTGGCAACTGAAAGTCCCGTTAGCTGAGAGACGGTATTTTTAGTTCCCGACTCGATTGATTTAAGAGTATTTTTGATTAGCGCGACATTGTGATTTTTTACCTGATTTACATTGCTTATCTGTTTCATATATCCACTCCGTATAGTTAGAAAAAACCTTTTAAAAACACTTTTTATTATAGAACAGAAGAGTTTTTCTGTCAAATTATTTTGTCTGAAATACTCCTTTTTATATGCACAAAAATGTTTTGCGGCAGAGGTATTTGTTTTTTCGTGCAGCAGCCGAAAAAATATAAACAATACTATGAAATTAAATAGTCGGATTATATCGAAATAAACAGCTTTTTAGCCAAAAATTTGCATTAAGTGAGAAGTAGATTTTTCCTTTTGCCTACTTTAATTGTTCATAATTTCGTTCTATAATTAGTGCGTATGTGTCATAGACACATATTGCATTTGATTTTAGAAATGTTTATTCCAAAAGGAGGAGCACCATGAAAAGACCTGAGTTGCATTTTACACCGTCCGCAAACTGGATGAACGATCCTAACGGACTTATTTATTTCGGCGGAAAGTATCATATATTTTACCAGCATTTCCCATATGAGCCGATTTGGGGAAGGATGCATTGGGGTCATGCCGTGAGTGACGATTTGTGCCATTTTGAGTATTTGCCCATCGCACTTTATCCCTCAAAGGCTTATGATGCCGACGGAGTTTTTTCGGGCAGTGCAATAGAAAAGGACGGCAAGCTCTGTCTTTACTACACTGCTATTCATTACAGAGGACAAAACCCCGAGAATATTAATCTCACGCAAAACGGCTTGGATTCCTCCCAGGCGATGATAATATCAGACGACGGATTTACCTTTGATAACCTCGGCGGCAAAAAGCAGGTTGTGCCGATGATACTCGACGCCGAACTCGGCGACAGTGAGCACACAAGAGACCCGAAGGTCTGGAAGCACGCAGATAAATACTACATGGTTCTCGGCTCGCTTATCCGCAAAAAGGGCGAGGAGGAAGACGTGGAGAAATCTTCTCCTGAGCTTCTTTTCTACGAGAGCGACGACGCTGTCGATTGGACATACAAAAACAGAGTACAGGGCGAAAATTTCGGCTACATGTGGGAATGCCCCGATGTTTTTGATATAAAGGGAAATACTGTCTGCGTGTTCTCACCGCAGAGAGTGCTGGACGGCCCGCAGACGGATCTTGCGATGTTCGGCATTGTCGATTTTGACAATGAAACCTGCGAGATGAAGCTTGACACCAAGGATTTCCGTGTGGTAGACTACGGTCTCGACTATTACGCTCCGCAGTCGTTCCTCGACAAAAAGGGAAGAAGAACCCAGATTGGCTGGATAAGAATGAAAGCTCCAGTCACGGACGACAACGGCGTGAAGTGGATAGGCGCATACACCATGCCGAGAGTTATCACGGTTGAAAACGGCGAGATAATCACAAGACCGCACCCCGAGGTCAAGAGACACTTCAGGGTTTACGAGAATTTCACGGATGTTGCCGATATAACCAAGCCGTACTGCATTAAGAGAAGCATGAAGGCTGGAGAAGAAATTCTGCTCACGGAT
Organism: bacterium; assembly: GCA_963657025.1. Lineage (GTDB taxonomy): Bacteria > Bacillota > Clostridia > Oscillospirales > Acutalibacteraceae > SIG603. The sequence continues at coordinate 7,991 of CAVKLS010000015.1, forward strand.
TATCTTCTCAAGAAGACGGAGAATGCTCTTGTTGCCGTAAGGGACGGCGTAGAATACAGCGCACCGTGCGGCGAAAGCTGTGAAATAGAGCTTTACGTGGATTCCAATATTGTGGAAACCTACATTGACGACGGTAAAGCGGTTATCACTCACGTGATTTGATTTTTGGTTATTTTGAATATTGATATATATTGTAATTTTTAAATAAAAACTTAGAGATAAGGAAGAAGATATGATAAGAATCGGACTTGATGTCGGCTCGACTACACTCAAGTGTATCGTGCTGAACGAAAAAGACGAAATAGTTTTTAAGAAATACGAGAGACATTTTTCTCAGATTACAGAAAAGGCATCGGCAATGTTGACTGAAATTGCCGCCGCACTTCCCGATGAAAAGGAAGTCGGACTTTGCGTTTCGGGATCTGCGGGCATGGGCTTTGCCGAGGAAATGAACATTCCGTTCATGCAGGAGGTTTACGCAACGAGAGTAGCCGTCAACAAGCTGCTCCCCGGAACAGACGCCGTAATCGAGCTTGGCGGTGAGGACGCAAAAATCCTCTTTATCTCGGGTACTCTCGAGGTTAGAATGAACGGTTCTTGCGCAGGCGGAACGGGTGCGTTCATCGATCAGATGGCTACGCTTCTCAACCTCACTCCGTCCGAAATGAACACCATTTCCAAAGACCACGCAAAGATTTACTCCATCGCTTCACGCTGCGGAGTTTTCGCAAAGTCGGACATTCAGCCGCTTCTGAATCAGGGCGCAAAGAAAGAGGATATTTCCGCTTCCATTTTTGCCGCTGTTGTCAATCAGACCATTGCGGGTCTTGCTCAGGGCCGTGATATAAAGGGAAATGTTGTCTACCTCGGCGGTCCGCTTACCTTCTTCAGCGAGCTTCGAAGAAGCTTTGACGAGGCACTGGGCCTCAAGGGAGTCTGTCCGCAGGATTCGCTCTACTTCGTCGCAATGGGTGCGGCTATGCTCGGCGGCGACAGCTGCTTTGACATTGCCGATATAACAAAGAAAATCGCAAACTATTCCGCATCGGGAAATTACCGTGCATGTCCGCCGCTTTTCGCAAACGAGGACGAGTACAAGGAGTTCAGATCCCGTCACGGAATGGACGAGGAGGTCAAGACCTATCCGCTCACCGATTCCAAAAAAGCTTATATCGGAATCGATGCAGGCTCCACAACCCTCAAGGGCGTTGTAATCAACGAAAACGAGGAAATCGTTTTCTCAAAATATATGTCGAACTCGGGCAATCCCGTGCCGCTTGTCAAGGGCTTCCTCGAGGATGTTTACGAGAATTTCCCCGATATTAAAATCATGGGCTCGGCTTCAACGGGCTACGGCGAGGAAATCATCAAGAATGCTTTCCACTGCGATACGGGTCTTGTCGAGACAATGGCTCACTTCACAGCCGCAAAGAAGTACGATCCGAAGGTTGATTTTATCATCGACATCGGCGGTCAGGACATCAAGTGCTTCAAGATAAGAAACGGCGTCATTGACAACATCTTCCTCAACGAGGCTTGCTCATCGGGCTGCGGAAGCTTCTTGCAGACCTTTGCGGGTGCGCTCGGCTACAACATTGCCGACTTTGCAAAGAAAGGTATTTTTGCAGAAAAGCCTGTTGACCTCGGCTCACGATGCACGGTCTTTATGAACTCCTCGGTTAAGCAGGCTCAGAAGGACGGTGCTACCATCGAAAACATCAGTGCGGGACTTTCGGTTTCTGTCGTCAAGAACGCACTTTACAAGGTTATTCGTGTGGCGAATGCTGATTCGCTCGGCGAGCACATCGTTGTTCAGGGCGGTACGTTCCTGAATGATGCGGTTCTTCGTGCGTTCGAGCAGGAAATCGGAAGAAACGTAACAAGACCTGCCGAGTCGGGACTTATGGGTGCTTTCGGTGCGGCTCTTTACGCAAAGAAGCACGTCAAGGGTGAGAAAAGCGAAATTCTCGGCCCCGATAAGCTGAAGACATTTACTCACGAGGTTAAGGCTATCACCTGCAACGGCTGTAACAACCATTGCCGCCTGACGGTGAACACATTTGAGGACGGAAGACGCTTCATCGGCGGAAACCGCTGCGAAAAGCCGCTTCACCTCAAGACCACCAAGAAAAAATACAATCTCTACGACTACAAAAAGGAACTGCTTAATTCCTATAAGGACACGGACGGAAAGAACGGAATGCCGACAATCGGAATTCCTATGGGACTTAATATGTATGAGCTCTATCCGTTCTGGCATAAGTTCTTCACGACTCTCGGCTACGGCATCAAGAGAAGCCCGGAGTCCACAAGAAAAATGTATCTTAAGGGACAGCACACCATTCCTTCCGATACCGCATGCTATCCCGCAAAGCTTATCCACGGTCATATCGAGTGGCTTCTCGACAACGGAGTTGACACTATCTTCTATCCGTGCATGAGCTACAATATCGACGAGGGCCTCGGTGACAATCACTACAACTGCCCTGTTGTCGCTTATTATCCCGAGGTTATCGGTGCCAATGTGACTGCACTTGAGAATAAGAAATTCATCAAGGACTATGTCGGTATTCACAGAAAGAAGGATTTCCCCAAGAAGATAACGGCTATTCTTAACCGTGAGCTTGGCTCGAATCTTGATATTAAGGCTGTTAAAAAGGCTGCCGATGCGGCTTATGCCGAGTATGACAGCTACATGGCTAAGGTGAGAGCAAAGGGCAAGGAATATCTTAAGATAGGTCTTGATGAGGGTCAGCAGATTATCGTTGTTTCGGGCCGTCCGTATCACCTCGACAGTGAGGTAAATCACGGTATCGACAACCTTATTTGCGACTGCGGCGCAATTCTCATCACGGAGGACAGCGTAAGCGACGAGGTCGAGAAGTTCAGCACAACGGTTCTCAACCAGTGGACATATCACTCGAGACTTTATGCGGCGGCTAAGTATGTTGCACAAAGCGGCAACAAGAACATAAATTTGGTTCAGCTTGTTTCCTTCGGTTGCGGTGTTGACGCTATCACAACCGACGAGGTGAGAAAAATCCTCGAGAGCAAGAACAGAATTTACACTCAGATTAAGATAGACGAGATTACAAACCTCGGTGCGGTCAAGATAAGACTTCGGTCTCTCTTTGCGGCACTTGAGGACTGAGCCGAACAGAGCGATAAAGATATCACAAGAATAAATTAAGGAATTAGATATGGCAGACGATAAAGGAAGAATTGAATTTACCAAGGAAATGAAGAAGACCTACAAGATTCTCTTTCCTAACATGCTGGACATCCATTTTCACATGCTCCAGCAGATGTTCAGAACCTACGGCTTCGACCTTGAGCTTCTGACGAACACCGACCAGAGCGTCATTGACGAGGGTCTTAAGTATGTCCACAACGATACCTGTTACCCCGCACTTTTGACAACAGGTCAGATGATTTCCGCACTCAAAAGCGGTAAGTACGATGTTAACCACACGGCTCTCATCATGTCGCAGACAGGCGGCGGATGCCGAGCTTCCAACTATATTCACCTCATAAGAAAAGCACTCAAGTCGGCAGGAATGCCGCAGGTTCCCGTTATTTCGGTTAACCTCTCGGGACTTGAGAAGAACTCCGGATTTAAAATCACGCTTCCGATGATAAGAAAGGCTGTTGCTATTCTTGTTTACGGCGACCTGATTACACTTCTCAATAACCAGGTTAAGCCTTATGAGGTAAATCGCGGAGAATGTGCCGCACTTGTCAGAAAGTGGCAGGATTTCATCTGCGATAAGATTGACCACAATCAGGGACTTAAGGCAAGCGAGATGAAGGAGTATCTCGGTCAGATTGTCAAGGACTTCGATGCGGTTAAGCAGGACGGAATCAAGAGAGTAAAGGTCGGCATTGTTGGCGAGATTTACGTTAAGTATTGTCCGCTTGCAAACAACAACCTTGAGCAGTTTTTGTACGATCAGGGCGCAGAGTATATGATCCCCGGCGTCATGGGCTTCTTCCTCTTCAAGATTGATAACCGTATCGAGGATATCAAGCTTTACGGCGGAAGTGCCGCTAAGAGCAAGGTTTGTAAGGCTCTTTATGACTTCGTAGAGAACTACGAGAGCCTGATTATCGATGCGCTTGAGGGAACAAAGTTCACCAAGCCCGCACCGTACAGACATCTGAAGGAGCTTGCCGCTCCCGTTATCGGTTCAGGCTGCAAAATGGGTGAGGGATGGCTTCTCACCGCAGAGATGCTTGAGCTTATCGAGTCTGGCTACGGCAATATTGTTTCGGCTCAGCCGTTCGGCTGTTTGCCAAACCACATTGTCGCTAAGGGTATGATAAGAAAAATCCGCGAGGATCACCCTGATGCCAACATCGTTGCGATTGACTACGATGCATCGGCAACCAAGGTTAACCAGGAGAACAGAATAAAGCTTATGCTTGCTGTCGGTAAGGAAAACCTTGAAAAAGCCGAAAAGTCAAAATGATTTTAAAATAAAAATGAGAGTGCTCGGCTAAGAGTACTCTCATTTGATTTTATCCGACTGCAAGCTTGATGAGGTAAAGTACAATCAAATGTGCGGGGTAAAAGGCGTAGAAAAACCATTTTGATTTACTGCGGTATCCCCTCTCGCCGTTATAAAGCAGAATGGGAATCGAGGCGACAGCCGCATAAGACTGAAGCGGATTTAAGTTAAAAATGCGCATGGGATTGCCCGAAAAGCCGTTTATGCCAAGAGATACCTTCTGAAAGGAGTTGAAGCCTATCGTGACAGCCGCACCCGAAACAGCCTGATAGCGGCGGTCGGATTTGAAAACATAGTAAGAGATAATAAGGACGATGCCGTAAATTCCGTAGCTCGTATTAAAATAAGACGAGGAGAAGAGTATGACGGCAAGCATAATCGACGAGAGAACACGCATAGCGGTTTTATTTTTGCCGTCTGCAATTATTTCTACGGCAGAAAGGGCGAGGACGCCGAGATAAAGCTCGAACATTATATTGAGACTGCCGAACTCGAGTATGGTTTGCGAAAATGCCAGATCGTGCGGCACCTCGGATATTATTCCGAAAGCAAAAAGCCGTGCGGCATATTTTGTCCGTGAGTGCGTGTGAATGAATCCTTCCGACAGCAAAAAAGCGTAAATCGGAAAGCTTATTCTGCCGATGTAGCGAAGCCACACATATTGCGGAAAGAAAACCGCTCCGATGTGGTCGATAAGCATGGTTGTCAGTGCAAGTATTTTCAGTGAGAAACAGGTCATTTTTGTTGTCTTGTAGCCTTCTTTCTTTTGTTTCTTAGAGTATAGCACAAACAGTGTGTTCGGAAAAGTAGTCTAAAGCTTGCTTTTGAGCGTAGTTTACGGTATTATGAAAGAGTATATATTTGATTTGAAAGGAAATCAAGATGGCTCTGATTTATATTGTAGAGGACGACCAAAGTATAAGGGAAATTGAGACCATCGCTCTGAAAAACGCAAACCACACCGTAGTCGGATTTGACAAGGGTGCAGATTTTTTTGAGAAGCTCTCCCAAACGGAGCTTCCCGAGCTTGTGCTTCTTGATGTCATGCTGCCCGATTCGGACGGCTATGAGATTGTGAGAAAAATGAGAGCGAATTCCAAATGGAGAAAAATTCCCGTAATTATGGTCACGGCTAAGACAACAGAGATGGATATGATTAAAGGCTTTGACGACGGAGCCGACGACTATATCCGTAAACCGTTTTCGATTATGGAGCTTCTTTCAAGAGTTAAAGCAATGCTCCGCAGAACAAACGACACCGATGACGATGAGGTAATCACCATCGGAAAAATCGTGCTTGATAACGACAGGCATGCCGTTATAGCAGGCGGAGAAGAGATTGACCTCACCTACAAGGAGTATGAGCTTCTTCGTTACCTCATGATTAACCGAAACATAGTTCTCAGCAGAGAGAGCATCATGAGGGTTGTGTGGGGAACGGACTTCGAGGGTGAATCGAGAACGGTTGACGTACACATCAGAACTCTCAGACATAAGCTCGGCGACCCGGGCAAGCAAATCAAGACCGTGAGAAACGTCGGTTATGTCATGGAGAGCAGTAAGGAATAAAACAGGGACTAAGAACAGGAGAAAAAGAAAGAAAAAAGAATGAAGCAAAAAATAAATATTCGACTTGCGATAATCGCCGTTATTGCGATAGTTGCGACAACGATAGGTATCACTTTTGTTTACTACGGGCTTTTCCGCAATCAGGTTCACGAGGACCTGAAAATGGCGGCTGAGCTTTTGAACGAGACGGGAGTTTTTGAGACTGCCGACGAGACCAATATCGACAAGCAATTCAATTTCAGTACGGGTAATTTCCGCGTCACTTGGATAGCGCAGGACGGCTCGGTCATTTACGACAACGACAACAGCGCATTTGAGCTCGAGAATCACCTTGACCGCCCCGAGATAAAGCAGGCTATCGAGAACGGCACGGGTGAGAGCGTGAGACTTTCCGAAACGATGGGAATGAACACGTATAACTACGCTATTCTGCAGAAGAACGGCACGATTGTCAGAATTTCCACCGAGGCGAGAACTCTCGGAAGTGTTTTCATTGCGGCAATACCTGTCATTCTTTTGGTTTCCGCTTTGATACTCGGCGTATGTATACTTCTCGGTCATCTTTTGACGAACAAGATTATAGAGCCGATAAATCAAATGGCAGAGCATCTTGACGATCACTCGGGAGAAACCACCGCATACAAGGAACTCGAGCCGTTTGAGAACAAGATAAGATCTCAGCACGATAAAATTTTGCGTGCGGCGTCAATAAGACAGGATTTCACGGCAAATGTTTCTCACGAACTGAAAACACCGCTCACGGCAATCAAGGGCTATGCGGAGCTTCTCGAAAACGGTATGATTCCGCCGGAAAATCAGAATCATATTGTTAAGCAGATAAGAAAGAATGCCGACAGACTTCTGAAGCTTATCAACGACATCATAGAGCTTTCGGATCTCGACAGAAACGAAAACAACATGGAGTTTGCCGAGTTTGATCTGTATGAGCTTGCGTCGGAATGCTGCCGTGACCTCGAGATTAACGCTGCTCAGAAGTCGATAAGCATAGACTTAAAGGGTGAGCCGACCGACATAATGGGCGACAAGAACCTGATAAGCGAGCTTATCTATAATCTCGTGCAGAACTCGATTCAGTACAATGATTTCGGCGGAGAAATTCGCGTCTTTGCGGGAAAGAGAAACGATAAGGCTGTGCTTGAGGTCAAGGACAACGGAATAGGAATTCCGAAGGTGCACCAGGAGAGAGTTTTCGAGAGATTCTACAGAGTGGATAAATCACGCTCGAGAGAAACTGGCGGTACGGGTCTCGGACTTGCGATAGTCAAGCACATAGCTGAGGTTCACAATGCCGACTTGAAGCTTGAGAGCGAATACGGCTTGGGAACTACCGTTACGGTTACGTTCTGATTTGAAAATCACAAATAGAAACGGCGGAGCTGAGAAAGCTTCGCCGTTTGCATTTTTATTGTGGGTATTTAATTTGGTGCATTAAGCAAGCAATCCGATTATCACAGCGCCTATCACGGCGGCAATCGACAAAATCGGCATACAGCAGCCTAAGCATCCGCAGCCCGAACGGTACATCCCTCTCGGCGGCGGTGGTGGTGGAGGTCTGTGACCTCTTCTCGGAGGCGGTCCTCCCATCGGTCCTCTGCCGCCCATCGGAGGCGGGCCACCCATTGGTCCTCTGCCCATTGGCATAAAAACAACCCCTTTCTAATAAATATGAGTTTATCAATTTCCCTTTTATTTACGAATCAAATTCGTTCGTTGTGACTTAAGTATACAGCTTTTGTAATAAAAATAAAAGAATAATATCAGAGAAAACAGCATATTTATTCCCCAAGTGCGGAGAAATAGAAAGGGTTATTTTGCCATTAAGCCTTCTGAGCTTTATCCTTTCTTACAAAAATCGATCTAAAGATAAATCTTGCAAGGGGGCCTGCGACAAAGAGCTGAGCGGGCATAGCCATGACGAAGTTTTTGCAGTAGGTCATGATATAATCGGGAATGAAGTTGGATGTGAAGCCGTAGCCGTGGTAAACTCCTATGAAGCTTGCAAGAAAAACCTGAGTGACAACGGTGAAAACCTGAATGGCAAAGATTATTGCGATGGGACGGTCTGTCGGCTTGACCACTCTGAACGCAAAGAATTTTGCGACATGGCTCGATATAAAGAATGCGCACAGGAAAATTATGATAAACTCGACCCACATGCCCTTGAGGGCAATAAGGAAGCTTGTGTTGGTGAAGCTGCCCATGGCAAGAACGGTGTTGTAAAGAGTCATGATGTATACCATGATCCAAGCGGTGACAGCAGTAAAAATAACAGATTGAAATTTGGTTTTCGGCATTATATATTCC
>CAVKLS010000016.1:0-16198 GCA_963657025.1 bacterium
CGGCTACTGCATCAACCTCCTTGATACCCCCGGTCACCAGGACTTCTCCGAGGACACTTACCGTACCCTTATGGCTGCCGACAGCGCCGTAATGGTCATCGACGCAGCAAAGGGCGTTGAGCCGCAGACCCGTAAGCTTTTCAAGGTTTGCGTTATGAGAAATATTCCGATTTTCACCTTCATCAACAAGATGGACCGTGACGCTCTCGACCCGTACGATCTTCTCGATGAAATCGAGAAAGAGCTTGGCATCGGCACTTATCCGATGAACTGGCCTATCGGCTCCGGAAAACGCTTCAAGGGTGTTTACGACAGAGCGAAATCTCACATAGTCGAGTTCACGCCGAACTCGGGACAGAAGGTTGAAGCAAGAGAAATCGACATTAACGACGCTTCTCTCGCAGATGATTTGGGCGATGAGCTTTACGAGACGCTCAAGAATGACGTTGAGCTTCTCGACGGCGTCGGAGACGATTTCGACATCGAGAGAATCAGAGCAGGAAAGCTTTCTCCCGTATTCTTCGGATCCGCACTCACAAACTTCGGTGTAGAGCTTTTCCTTGAGGACTTCCTGAAGCTTACCACATCTCCGCTTCCGAGAAACGCAGTAGAAGGCGTTGTTGACCCGATGAGCGAGAACTTCTCAGCCTTTGTCTTTAAGATTCAGGCTAACATGAACAAGGCTCATCGTGACCGAATCGCATTCATGAGAATCTGCTCAGGTAAGTTTGAGAAGGGCATGGAGGTCACTCATGTTCAGGGTGGAAAGAAGATCAAGCTTGCTCAGCCGCAGCAGATGATGGCTCAGTCACGAGAGATTATCGAGGAGGCTTACGCAGGCGACATTATCGGTATTTTCGACCCGGGCATTTTCTCAATCGGCGACACCGTCTGCACGGGCAAAAAGGTTACCTTCGAGGGAATCCCTACCTTCGCTCCCGAATTCTTCTGCCGTGTTGCTCAAAAGGACACTATGAAGAGAAAGCAGTTCGTCAAGGGCGTCACTCAGATTGCTCAGGAGGGTGCTATTCAGATATTCCAGGAGGTTGCTTCCGGTATGGAGGAGGTAATCGTCGGCGTTGTCGGTACTCTTCAGTTTGATGTTTTCAAATACCGCATGGAGAGTGAATATAACGTAGAGCTGAGAATGGAAAATCTCCCATACTCGCTCATTCGCTGGATAGACACTCCCGATGTTGACCTCAAAAAGCTCAACCTCACCACCGATACCAAGAAGGTTCAGGATATGAGAGGAAGATATCTACTTCTCTTCTCGAACGAATGGAGCATCGACTGGGCTCTTGAGCACAACAAGGGTCTGGAGCTTTCCGACTTCTCAAGAAACTGATAATAAATTTTACAGGACGCTTTTCGAAGCGTCCTTCTTTTTCGTCGTTGATTTTCACATAAATCACGGCTAAATATTAATTAATAGTTAATATTGCGCAATGACACTTGCTATTTATGCCGTTTTTTGGTATTATATATTCAAAATGAAGATTCAAAGAAGGAGGTGCCCTTATGGCAGACTATCAAAAGGACGCTACTCAACCGTTTTCCTTTGAAGAAATTAAAGAGGAAGATACCAGAATCATTCTAAAGGCAGTTTACGATGCTCTTTCGGAAAAAGGCTACAACCCTATCAGTCAGCTTGTGGGTTACATTCTCTCTGAAGACCCCACATATATCACCACCCATAAAAACGCAAGGTCGCTTATCAGACGAATCGATCGTGATGAGCTACTGAAAGACCTCGTGCGCAATTACCTCGGTGTGAGCAAGGACAGATAAGCTAAAGGGCAGCCTGTAAAAAGGCACGCCCTTTTTTAGTTTTGCTGTATTTGCGGGATTTTCGTGGTGCAACCTGTGAAGAGAAAGTATTTTCACCCTCTTCACCTCACAAACTGAATGAAGGGACGAATGTATTATGGCAAATTTTCAGAAGTATAAAGGAAGACCGATAGTACGCTCTGGCGACACTATCTATTACGGAAGCATGAAAAAGCCTTTTGTCGCTAAGCTCGACATCAAGACAAAGAAGGAAGTCAAGGACATGAAGGTTGCTGACAGAATCGCTATTCAGATTCTCGCAACAGACCCCACCACTCCGCCCGCAAAGATGATTGCAAAGCGCGGTGAGGCTAACGGTCTTTACGAGGCAATTGACACCGCATCCGTTTGGCTTGACAAGGCTAATGCTTAATCACAACATCAGATTTTTCAGCAAGGACGATTTTATATCGTCCTTATTTTTTTGAGAAGAAACACGAAAAAGAGCACTCCGAAGAGTGCTCTAAGTGTTCAGCTTTCAACTGTTTTGTTTAACTTGTGGAAAACAAGCAGCTTTTCTTAAGCGTTGTAAGCGTTAAGGAATTTAATTACCTCGCCGATGAGTTCCTTAGTCCATAAGTTGATTCCGTGACCAGCACCGACAACCTTGAAGAACTGACAGACCTTGTTGCATTCGAGAAGCTTCTTATAAAGAATAACACTCTGATTGAACGGCACAAGCTCGTCCCAGTCGCCGTGAGCAATCATAATCGGCGGAATTGCTTTATCCTCGCTGATATATGTGCACGGGTCACCGGGCTTTGCAATCTCGGGATGCTCGGCTACACAGCCGCCGAAAAGAATGTCCTCGGGAATCATAGACTTGTCTGTGGTGAAAGCGGGATTTCTCGGAGCGTCATTAATTCTTCCGCAGTCAGTGGGGCCGTAGAAATCGATAACGCACTTTACGGAATCGGAGTACTCTCTGTTGTCATCTGTCTTAAACTCCTCCATGTCACCCGTGACGCCGATAAGAGCAGCAGTGTTTCCGCCTGAAGAATCTCCCCAAATAGCAATTCTCTCTGGGTCAATGCCGTATTTCTCGGCATTCGCACGAAGGAATCTGATTGCAGACTTTACGTCCTGAATATAAGCGGGATACTTTGCCTTTGTTGCGGCACGGTACTTTACGGAAGCAACGGTGTAGCCTGCTCTTACGATATCGGCAAACATCGGAATTCTTCTGTAAACCTTCTGCTCCATCCATGCTGAACCCTGAACATAAATGACGAGCGGAGCTTTTCCGGGGATTTCTCCCGTCTGCCAATCAGGCTCGGCACGGGATAAAAGCTGTAAGACCAAATCTTCTTCCGGTCTTTGCACGTAGACGATATCCTTTGTGTAGTTTACTTCATTTGTGCTTGTGGCGTCAGCCATAATTGTTTTCATTCCGGGAATGAATGTGTTATCCTGTGGAATAACCGGTTTGTAGATCATAATATTATCCTCACCTTTCTTACTGAAATCAGCAAAATTTATTAAGCTTTTCGTCATATTCGAAGCCGACAGCCTTAAGCTTTTCGATAAGCTCATCCTTGTCGGCATCTTCTACCTTGCAAAATTCATCAAGCGAGGGATAAAAATCTCTGAGCTTGGTGTTCACTATGCTCATGAGCATAAACGGATCGTTTGGAAAATTCATGCGCTCAACCTCCGTTTCTTTCAGAAATCGACACTTTGTCAATTAGTTTGGTTTTCTTTTTTCTGCTTCTCTTCCTCTTCTCTCTCAAGCACGGTATAGGCTACCTTACCGACTAAAGTTTTCGGAAGATCTGCTCGAAATTCAAGCTCTCTCGGAACGGCATACTTTGCAACGCGCTCTGCGCAATAAGCAAGAATGTCCTTTTTAAGCTCCTCGCTCTGCTGTACGCCCTGCTTCAGGACAACTATCGCCTTTACCTTCTGCATGCGGTAATTATCCTTGACGCCAATTACGGTGCTCATATGAATATCGGGGTGAGAATCGAGAACATTTTCAATCTGTGACGGATAAACATTATATCCGCTTGTGACAATCATTCTCTTGAGTCTCTGCTTGAAGTAGACAAAGCCTTCCTCGTCCATTGTTCCGAGGTCACCCGTATGAAGCCACACCAAGCCGTCCTCGTGAAGCTGGAGCGTCTGTGCGGTTTCCTTGGGATTATTCATATATCCCTGCATGACCGTCGGACCCGCTATGCATATCTCGCCGATTGTTCCGTAAGGAACCTCCTCGTGAGTTGACGGCATAACTATTTTGTAGTAGGTATCGGGGAACGGAATTCCGATGGAACCCTCTTTGTACTTAAATCTCGGCGTGAGACAAGAAGCCGTGACGCACTCGGTGGTGCCGTAACCCTCACGAACCTGTTCCTTTGCTCCGTGTGCCGTGATGAATTCGTCAACCTTCGTCTTTAGCTCGACGCTCAGACTGTCACCGCCCGAGAACATTCCCTCAAGCTGAGACAAATCGAGAGTTTTTGCGTCCTCTATTCGAAGAAGTGCCTCATAAAGAGTCGGCACACCCGCTATCAGATTCGGCTTGTATTTCTTTAGCAAGCCGCAGTAGGTTTTTACATTGAACTGCGGAACGAGTATACAGGTGCATCCCCAATAAAGAATGGTGTGAATGCAAACACCCAGTCCGAAGCCGTGGAAAACGGGCATAATGGAAAGCATGGTGTGACCGGGAATTATGCAGTCGCCGGCTGTACCCGTCTGAAGAGCGAGAGCATTAAAGTTGAGATTTGTAAGCAAAATGCCCTTGCTTGTTCCTGTTGTGCCGCCTGAATAGAGAATTGCGGCAATTTCATCGCTCTTTGCATGATAGATGTACTCGCCGTGATATTTTTTTCCGCCGAGAATAAAATCCTTCCATTTTGTCGCGGTGCTGTTTTTCGGTAGCGGCTTAACGCCCTTTCTTGTGAGTGGGAAAAGCAGTTTTTTCGCACCGACAAGTCCGTCCGTAATATCGCAGATGACAAGGTTTTTATTGGAAAGTCTGTCCATTATCTTCTCAAACTTAGGATAGAACTGCAAAAGCGTGAGACACAAAACAGAGTTTGCGTTATTGATATAATTGACAATCTCTTCCTCACCCGAAAGCGGATGAATCATGCTTGCCACTGCGCCCATTCTGTTGCACGCATAAAACATGATGAGTGCCTGAGGAGTGTTCGGCATACAAATCGTGACTCTTTCTCCCGGCTTGACGCCATAGGCAACAAGTGCTCTTGCAGCCATGTGAACCTGCAGAATGAAATCCTTATATGTGACTTTATTTCCGTAAAAATTATAAGCTACGGCTTTTTTCGGTACAGCCATTGCCGAAGCCTCGATAGCATCTATCATAGAGCCGTCAAAATACTTCAGCGTGGTAGGAAGTCCGTCGGCATCTGCCACCTTGAACCACGGCGTGTTGACCGTCTCGGGAATCGGAAATTTAAGTGAGCTTTTCTGATATTTGGTCAGAAGCGGCTCGTTTAGCTTATTTGTAGTCATATCCGCTTTCCTCCTCCAACGGCTTATCAAGCAGCTCGGGATTATCGCAAATATGCTGTAAAAGCTTGAGCGAGCGTGCAAAATAGAAACCGTCGGCAATTCTTTCATCGAGAATAGCACCGATGTTCATGACATCTCTCATCTCTACACTGCCGTCCTCCATAACCCGTTGTGCCTTGTGCATTACTCCGAGTGTGATAAAAATTGAAGCCGTGCCATAATTGCTCAAATGATGGTAAACCGCATCGGTCTTAATGCTGCCGAGGTTCGATAGTATGACGGAAGCATAGTTGATGTCGCCGTCCGTGAGAGCCTTGGGAACCTTTCCCCAGAAATCGAGCCAGCGAACAACTCTGACAATGAACATCAAAAGAAGTCTCGGAAGCTTGCCGAAGGTATCGAGAATATCGTCAATTCCGATTTGCTTCTCTCTTTCTCTCATCTCCTTTACTTCGCCGTAAATCTTCTTGGAAACGAAATCAAGGTCGTCACTGCCCTTTGCCTTGTAGAGCATAAGGCATTCCTCATCGTGATCGGTAAAGCGTTTCTTAGCGGTAAAACCGAGTACAATTTCATCACGCTCGTAAATTCTTCCGCCCTGAACGAAACGGTTCATATACCTTCTCTCGTTGAGAATTCTCGCAACCGCCAGAACCACACAGTGGAAAATCGTGGTCTTGTACTCGGGGTGTTCCTCGTTCTTCTTTGCAATATATTCCAGAAGCTTGGTGACATCAAGCTCCTGTTTTAGGTAGACCTCACTGTCGGTTCTCTTGGGGTACAAATCTGTCATAACGACATTCATGCCGGGAGCATCCTTAACCCAATGACCGTCTCTGCGGTCACCGAACTTTCTCGGTCTTTTCTCCATAAAAGCCATTTAATATATCCTCCAATCGTCAGCCGCAACACCGACCTTCTCGGTGCTGTTAATGCAGGCTAACGATTAGATTTTACCACAATCGGCTCAAATTATCAATACATAATGACCGTCAGTCATATCCTGAGCCTTGCTCTTTACAGTGGCAAAAAGAAAACCGCTCCCTTTAGCCGAGGTGCGGTAACGAAGTATTTATGTAAGATGGCGGTACAGCGAAAGCTGTGCCGCCGTTTTGCGTTATCAGGCTGTTTTCTTCTTTCGGTTTTGCATACCGAGTCTGACGTCGAGGACAACGCAATCCTCATCGGCTATGTTGATGATTCCGACAGCCTTGTAGTAAATTTCAATCTTTTGCTTTCTGTGACCACTGCTCTTGTCCGGAGCGTGTACCACAATCTTGTCAACCAAGTCATTAAGTAATTCTGCGGTAAGTTCAGCGGGGTCTGTGTACTTGCGGACATTTTTGAGGAATTCCTGCAAATCAACCTCGTTTTGCTCGCCGTCCTCGATAAGCGTTTGCAGTCGATCAATAGCCTGCTTTACCTGCTTTTGTTCTTCCTCATATTCCGAAGATAACTTGTCAAACCATTCTGCTGTAAGCCTGCCTGATACCATATCCTCATAAATACGCTTGAAAAGGATATCTAAATCCTCATCACGCCTTTTCAGAGTTACAATATCCACTTTCGCCTTATCCACGGACATTCTGTGCTGCATATCCGCTTTTTCCCGTTCTTTCTTAACGAAAGATGCTTCAAACTGCTGGATATAGGACAAAACGCTTTGGATATGCTTTAGCACAAGTCTGTTCAGTGTGACCGCACGGATATAGTGGATTGTACAGCTTCCTGTGTTGCTTCGGTAGTTGGCGCATACGAAACAATCCTGCCGTTCTTCGTGGTAATTTGAAGTGTTGTAGTGCAGTTTTGCTCCGCAGTCCGCACAGAAAACCTTTCCGGAAAATATGCTGATTTTGCCTGTGGCAGCAGGTCTGCGTTTGTGCTTTCGGAGTTCCTGTACCGTGTTAAATAGATACTTATCTACGATGGCAGGCTGGGTATCCTCAAATAACTTCCTGTTTTCCTTGGCATTCCATATCCGCTTTTTGCTGCGGTAATTTTTGGATGTGGTTTTAAAATTTTCGGTATGCCCGATATATTCCACTCTTTCCAATATCCTTGCCACCGTATTCTGCGCCCATTTGAACGGATTTGCCGGCAATAGCTTTCCGCTTTTCTGCAAGTTGTATGCCATAGGTGTCAGTACTTTTTCATTCTGCAATCGCTTTGCAATCTGTGTCGGCCCGAGGCCGCCGGCACACAGCTTGAAAATATACCGCACTGTTTTTGCAGCTTCTTCATCGATTACCCACTTGTCTTTATCATCCTTGTCCTTTTCATACCCAAAGGGTGGGATAGAGGTCAGATGCTTTCCGCTTTCGCCTTTCATTTTAAAGGTGGATTTTATTTTCTTTGCCGTATCCCTTGCGTAAAGCTCATTGCAAAAATTTCGGATTGGGGTCATATCAAACTCTGTCTGTATGTCGGAGTCCACATTGTCATTGACAGCGATAAACCGCACATCATTTTCAGGGAATACAATATCCGTACACATACCGACCTGCAAATAATTTCTGCCGAGGCGGGACATATCTTTGACAATGACCGTTCCGATTTCCTTGTTTTCAATCATCTGTTCCATTCTGCGGAAATCCGGACGGTCAAAATTTGTTCCCGAATATCCGTCATCCACGAAAAAATGCAGATTTTTGAATCGGTGTTTTCGTGCATACTCATTTAAGAGTACCTTTTGGTTGACTATACTGTTGCTTTCGCCCTCACGTCCGTCATCTTGTGATAAACGGCAGTAAAGAGCGGTGATTTTGTTCTGTTCTGATTGTCTGGTATTCAAAATTTTCTCCTTTCCGACAATCGGATACAGTATATTGCTGTTGGTATTATACTACATCCTTTTGCCAAATTCAACGCTTTAAAGCAATAAATTATAAGTCTTTTATTAAAAGTTATATCCGAGTTTTCTGATAATAGTATTGAGCAGATATTCTTCGCCATTGGGGTTAAAATGTCCGACAACTTCATATTCCGTGTGACCGTCTTTCTCGGTAAAGTCTGCATCTTTCGGAATACGGCATAAATTTTTCGGTTTTCTTCCCGTATTCACAATAGCGGGGCGACTGAGGATTCTTTCGATTTCAGGTCGCTGTTCCTCTAACTTTGTAAGTATCTCATCTAAATCTTTCTCTCTGTCACTCATCGTGCGTCACGCTCCCTTCTTTGTGTTTTTTTTTGCTGCTGCGCTTCCTTGGCACGGACTTCATTGGCATAGAACAAATCGGTCTTTTCTTGGATTTTAACAGACCTCTCCTCAATGTCTTTATTCAGTTTCAGCTGCTTTCGCAGCGATGTGATTTGTTTGGTCACGCCCGCTTTTTCCTGCCGTAGCGATTCCTTTTCGGCAGGCTCGGCACGGCGGATTTTGTTTTGCAGCTTGGTGCGAACCTCTATAAGTTTGGTCATATCGCTTTCAATTTTTGCTCTGTCTGCGTACAGATCTTCCAAGGTTTCAATGCCGTATTTGCCCATATACCGCACCTGTTCGGACAGCTCATCTAACTTCCGCAAGTCCTCTTTGAGATAGGGACTGGTGGGCTTGTAGTCTGTATTCTTCGGTAAGTATCCCAGCAAGTAGCAGTAGTGCAGATACAGCTTATAGATATGGCTTGTCCTATGAAAAGGCTGAAACCAGTCCCGTAATTCCTGCGGCATTTCGGGCGGATAGGAGATATATGCCCTGCGGCTGCCGAAGGCTGCACGGCTTCCCATAGAGCGTTGAATGTTCTCCGGCGTCCACCGCTCGTCCAGCGTATCCAGCCTTGTGAAGTGTTCATACTGCGGCAGGCGCAGCTTCCAATGTCTGCCCGTAAAGTCGGTAATATATCCCTTGCGCCGCAGGTATTCCTCCATAAGGCGCTGATTTTTGCTGAACTCAATCGCCTCCCGTATATCGGCACGGTAGACATTGTAGCGGGTGGGCTTGCCGCTTTTTTCGTCCAGCCACACGGGGCGGGAAGGTGCTTTGTGCGGCTTCTCGATGACGGACAGCCCATACTCACGGCACAGCCTGTCGGATAGCTCCCGCAGCCTTTTCTGCTCTGTTTTTGAGTAATTGTATTTGCCACCGTCCCGAAAGGACACGGAATTAAAGCAGAAATGGCAGTGCAGATGTTCCTTGTCGAGGTGCGTAGTAACGATAATTTCAAAGCGGTCGCCCCACATTTCCTTTGCCAGCTTCACACCGATTTCGTGGGCAAGCTGCGGCGTGACCTCCTCCGGCTTGAAGCTCTGATACCCGTGCCAAGCGATATATCCTTCGGTCTTGCCGTAGCGTTTCTTGGTTAATATCATCTGCCGTAGCGCCGTTTCCTTCAGGCAGTTGACGGCGGTGACATACTCACCCTCCTGTGTGGCTTCGGGACGCTGCACATAGGAAAATACATTGTAGAGGTCTTGCAGGTCAGAGGTTTTTGCCACCGTCTTTTCAGGGTTTTCCACATAGTCGATGAGGTCTTTCAGGCGACCTTTGATGTGCCAAAGTGAAGTCGTTGCCATCAAATCACCTCCTGCAAGTCCAGCACCAGCTGTTCGATTTCGGTGCAGATTTCACCGGCGGACGGCTCATATTTGGCACATTCCGCAAGAGAGGAATGAACTTTATACAGCTCGTTCATCAGCTCCCAAAACGCATCCGGCGGCTTCGGTTTTGGGCGAATACCGCTGCAAAGCTGGCGGACATATTCGCTTTGGGTCAGTCCGCAAAGAGCGCTGTTTTGCTTTTATTTTTCGTTTTCTTCTTCGGTTAAGCGTACCTTGATACGCACTTTTTCTTCCTTCATTTTGTCATCTCCGTTCTTTCATTGGGGTATTCAGGGGATGTTCCCCTGAGTATAGTCCGCACGCCGGAAGGCTGCAGATTTGGATTGTGGGGTCACAATCCGATGCTCGCTACTGTCGTGGACAACATCTCCGTGGGAATATATCGTTCTTTTTGGATTACTCCCGTTCTCCGAAAATACCGTCACGCTGTCGTCACTGTTTTTTGACGATAGCCGTCATAATACCGTCACAGCAAAAAATAAAATACTGTCACCATTTCCGCAGAGTAACGAGCCGTCTGCGATTGGTGCGAGTAAAAGTAATATCTATGCCGTACTGCTTGTAGAGTGGATCATAATCATATTTCCGCAGCAGCTTGGCGGCGGTGTTCGGCGGCGTGTACTTGTCACCGACTGCCTCAAGCAGGTCGGTCACTGTACCTTGCCATTTGTTTTGCCTTTCCATAAAGGCAATTACTTTCCGAAGAAAAGGATGGGCTTCGGTCAGCACGGGATAACCCTCCGTGGGTATATCTCCGCACATCTCCGCCACCAGCCGTTCTCCCTTGGTCAATGTTCGTTTCATCGTGTGCGTCCTCCTTTGCTTTTATCTGCCGTTCTCCCCGAATATCGTTTTTCTGTGCCTGCCCCGGAATCTCACCGCAGCGTCGCTCCGCTCCTGTCATCGCAGAGTCATATTCCATTCGGACGGTCATTCAGTTTTTAATTTGCCCCTCAATTGGTAGGCAGCGAGAAGGCTCATTCATTAACCCCCTCACAACTTAATTGGGAACTTTTTCGTCGTTTGAACAAAAGAAATATTGTAAACTTTTTGTGAGCGGCTGCTATAACGACAAAAGAGCCGATACATAGCACATCAAATCGGCGGGAGAAAATCTCTCGCCATCTCTTTGATGAAACTATGTACCGGCTCTGGTATTCAGAAACCTTCGTTGTCTGCTTTTTCCGCTTTGCAGGCAGACACTGCATTCAAGCGGCGCAGCCGCAATCCCTTTTCGGCGGCTGCCTTGAGTTTCATTCAGATATTCAATTGTACGCTCTGTTAAGTGAATCTATATAGTATAACATTCTGAACATACGTTTGTCAACCAAGAATAGCGATAATGACAAAAAANGATAATGACAAAAAAGCCACAACTGCCGCCGTTACATCTGCTGAGATAGAAAAGAAAATTGCCGATGCTGTCGGTAAAGATAACTATCTGTGCGACACAGAGGCACAAAAGGATTATTTACAAAATACCGTTGGGCTGGTTCTTTCGAAAATCGAAAGCTATGTTGCAAAACAGAATTCTATCAGCAGTGTAAATCCGGACACGATTGTCCTTCGTTTCAAGGGAAAAGCAATCATGGATGCATTGCAACACTTCGGAATGATATGAAAAGCAAAAAGCAGCAAACCTGTTAGAGCAATTCTACAGGCTTGCTGCTTTTTATTTCTTCGATTTTTTTAACCCAGTCCGCCACGCTTCATTGACTTAATGTTTGGACACATTGATCAACAAAATAGAATCCTTATTTTAGCATGGATAGACCCATAATCGACAGGTTCAGACCCAGTGTCATCATGAGGACGATGTTGATGCGGATCATCCACGCCTGCTTTCTGCCGCTCAGGAAAGATGCAAACATTCCGAACAGTATCATGCACGGTACAGTTCCCAGTGCCCAGGAAAGCATGGTCAGCAGCCCATTGACGGTGCTTCCGGAGGAGACCGCCAACAGCCACATACCGTTGGAGGAAGCACAGGGCAGCAAAGCGGTCAAAAGACCGGCAAGAAATGGACCTGCGTGCCGTGCCGCCGGGTTCTTCCGTTTGACCTCACACAGCGATGGGATCCCGCTTTGTATCTGACGCACCAGCGGAACACCCCATATACCCAGAGCGATAAGCAGGATGTACAGCCCCGTCAGGGTGAAAACCATGCTTTTGGCCTTCATGGAAAACAAAATGTTCTTGCCAATTGCTCCAAATAACGCACCGAGCGCGCTGGCCATAATCACACGACCGGAATTGTAAAGGAGCACCGGCAGCAGACGCTTTCCCGTGTGTGAGCGCTCTGTTTCAAATTTGCGTTCAGCGGTCTGGGACAGCATAATGCCGCCGCACATGACCATACAATGCGTTCCGGTTACAAGTCCGATGAGAAACAGCCCCGCATAGGATGTCCCATTGTCTGCTTTGGGAATCAGCGGCAGATCGACTGTGCGCACCAAAACCAGTAGCACAAAAATGGCGAGAATAGAAATCAGGTCGAAAAACCGCCCTTTGCCGCTTTTCTCCATGGCCGGGAAACCGGCCTTCTCCATTTCCTGCTTCAACACCGCTTCCGAAAGCAGGTCTGCATCATAGCGAATCGTTGCCCGTCCCCGGAAATAGGAGCATTCCACACCGATCACGCCACGCACATAGGCGATCCGATTCTTGAAAAGATCCTCGCATTGACGGCAGATCAGACCGCCTACGCCGGTTTCCAATACGGATTCATTCATGCTTTCCATCCTCCATATTCTTCAGCCGCAGGGCATTCATCAACACCGCAATGGAGGAAAACGACATGGCTGCACTGGCAAGAGACGGATTGATAAGTCCTACCGCCGCCAACGGTATGCAGACCACATTGTAAAGCAACGCCCACAACAGATTTTCCTGTATATTCTTCATGATCTTCCGGGAAAGCTCAAACGCCAACGGCAACTTGGATACATCGTCCCCCAACAGAATGACCTCCGCTGTATCCCGTGCGAGATCCGTTCCGTTCTGGATGGACACGGACAGGTCACTGACCGCCATGGCAGGAGCGTCGTTGATGCCGTCCCCCACCATCATAACCGGACCTTCTTTTTGCAGACTGTGGATCACATCCGCCTTCCCCTCCGGCTCGACTTCGCTGAAAACCTGACCCACGCCGGCTAACGTTCCTACTTGTTCGGCGATCTCCTTTTTATCTCCGCTGATCATGACGGTCTGATAGGATCTGGACAGGGCACATACCGTATCCGCCACACCGCTACGCAGAACATTGCGGGTGCAATCCTCACCACCACAGGTCAGCGTTCCTGTCTTATCAAATGCGATGATCCTGATCTTCTGCATTTTTTCAATGGCTGCGGAACTCTTGAACAGAATGCCAAGCTCACTGCATCGACCGCTGCCTACCATAATGCTGGTGGGGATCGCAAGCCCCAAGGCACAGGGACAGCTTACCACCAGAACTCCGGCACAGCAGAGAATCGCCTGCTGCAGATCACCGGGTGCGGCTGCAAAATACCAAATGCAGAAAACCCCTGCAGCAATAACGATCACCGCCGGAATGAAATAACGGACGATAGTGTCGGCAAGTTTTCGGATAGGGGAAGCGGAGATCTGCGCCTGGCGCACGATGTCGATCATCTGCTCCAAAGAAGTGTCCTTGCCCACCCGTGTTACACGAACGGTCAGTGCCCCGGAACGTAGCAATGTTCCGGCGGTGGTGTTGCTTCCGGTACTTTTAGAAACAAGCGCGCTTTCTCCGGTCAACAGGGATTCATCCGTAAGCGCGCTGCCGTCTATGACGATGCCGTCCACTGGGAGACGCTCACCTGCCTGTATGGAAACCAGATCGCTGATCTTGATCTCATCCACATCCAAAAGAATCTCACCGTCATCCCGAAGCACTCGGGCTCGCCTCGGCAATAGGCTGACAAAGCCTCGCAGAGAACGTTCTGTTTCGCCTCGGGCCACGATCTCCAGATACCGCCCAAAGAGGATCAAGGAGATCAGAACGCCCTCGCACAGGAAGTACAGCTTGATGTCCTCTTTTACCGTAAAGGTCAGATAGGTGCTGTATCCATAGACAAGACAGCTGGAAAGCACGATCAATACATCCATATTCATGCCGCCATGCAGCGCCCGTGCGGCTCCACGCAGAAAAATGCTTGCGGGGATCAGCAAAATCAGCGTCGCCAGCGCAAATTGAAGATACGGACTGGGATTCCAGAGCAGCGGCAGCGTCAGAAAGACGGAGAAGACCAGTTTTCGCAGCAGCCCTACCTGATCGTGTGCCAGTGCATCCTCATTGCCGCTCTCCCACTTTTTAATTTCGGCAGGCACGCCCACGGATCGAAAGACAGAAAGGATCTCGCTCCCACGGCATCCGATCGGATAGAGGAAAAGCGTAACAGTCCCCGCCGATTTCTCGATGTAGGCTAAAGCGGGCAATTGTGAGGCAATGCGCTCCTGCGCTGCATCAAAAGCTGAGACATCCGTTTTGACTGTTACTTTCTCTTTGGGGAGTGCATAGCCCAACCGTGTCAACCGCTTTTCGAGAAGGGTGAAATCAGGATAATTCGACACCTCCAGCTCTGCACCGGATGTGCTGAAATTGACCCGAACCCGGTCGATGCCCGGTGTTCTCCGCAAAACCGAAGTAACCTGCCCGGCGCAGGCGGCACAGTCCATCCCATAGATCTTCAAAAACAGCTTCATTTTTCTTCCGCAGCCTTTGCGGCTTTTTTGGTCTTGAAATAGGTCATAAAAGAGATCACAGAGGAAGGCAGGCAGAGTGCCGGAACCTCAAACAGGAAGATCCAGCTCCACACATCCACACCCTGATAAAACACACCGTTGTAGTTCACGCCTTTGATGAGTTCAAAGTAGGAGTAATTCCAGACGCCCCACAGCCCGGAAAATGCGCCGCACAGATGGATGATCAGGAAGCCAGCTGTTGTGACGATCCCGGCAAAGCCGGTGACCAGCGGAGCGCTCATGCGGCCCATTTTGATCAGAAAAATCGATACAGCCGGAAGAAGATACACCACCAGGTTCAAAACCAACAGGGCAAATGGAATGCTGTATCCCCAGTTGAACGCCTGACGCAGATGGTCACCGTCGTGCATCAAAATCGATGCCAGTATTACCAAGGCGCAGATCCACACGGTTTTCAATGCCTTTTTGTCAATGTGCGTATTTAAGGTTTTCACGACTTGTTGATCGCTCATAGTTGATTCCTCCAGTATTATATTTACCACTTGGTAAATATAATACTACGAGACAGACACTTTGTCAAGACATCGCCTTGTTTTCTTCCTCAAAAACGAGTATAATAAAAAAAAGAAGTTAAAGGAGCCTTTTTATGCCGCTTGTTGTGAATAAAGAAGAGGAAAAAGCAAAGATACTACTGGCTTTTGAGCAGTGCCTTACGGAAAAACCGATTTTTTCCGTGTCTCTGCGGGACATCGCTGCAAAGGCTCATATGACGCACCCGAAGCTGCTGAATTATTTTAAGAATAAGGACGAACTGGTACTAGCATACTGTGACTATATCAAGAACTTTATGTCAGAGCATTGCCGGATGTGGTTTGTGGAACACAGACCGGAGGACTATCCCGATAAGCGGGCTTATATGAACGCTTTCATGCAGTATGTAGCTGATGGAAAAACAGGCGAACAGCGTCCCCTTGCCACCGTGCAGACCTATGTTCTCGCCAAGTACAATGCGGATGTGGAACGGATGGTCAAAGAGGAATTTCTCGCTTGGAAAGCACTGATAAAGGAGTGCCTGACCGGTGTGTTCGGGGATCAAGCCACCGATGCGGACAGCGAATATATGATGATCTATATTGCCGGTGTGTTCGTCTGCCGGTATAACGGCGTGCTTTCCGGAAAGATCAACGGCAATTTGATGAGTGCCTCCGGGTTATTTCAAAAATAGCATAGATAGATGCATAATTGATAAGGAAGAAATAAATAAGTTACAAGAAATCCTTCAATATAGAGTACAGGGACAGGTTTCAAATTAGAAACCCGTCCCTGTTTATTTGTTATGCGTAAATAATATTTGTATTTACAATTTCTGTGGCACAATTACGGATTTTGTTCATCTTTTGAACCCAATCCATCATATCATCGGCTTTCAGGTTTTCGGTTGTGCCTTCGGCTTCTGCCATCTGCCTTACCAGCTGAGAAAACATCTCATCTGCCTGTCGGTCAATATCCGCAAGATAACCGTTTAACTTTCCACTCGTCAGCAAACCGGTGTAAAACAATCTGCGATTTTCTTTCAAATATCGCCTATGTCGTTGTCCCCATATTCCAATCGTATGCTGTTCTTCAT
>CAVKLS010000017.1:0-15779 GCA_963657025.1 bacterium
GGATAAGGCGGTCAAAAAAATAAGAACCAGTGCAACCATATGGAAAATAATCGGGATATTTCAGATAGTGTTCGGGATAATGATGATCTTTTTCGGATATGGATTTGTGACAATTATCATGGGAATATGGAATGTAGTGCAGGCTGGGAAAAGACGAAAAAATGCAGATTTTTTTCAGAAAGATCATAGCAATATCGTGAATTTTTATGAATCTCAGACAGTTATGCTGATTGTTTTTGCTGCATTGAATCTGATATTTGGAGCAATTTTTGGTGTGATAGGGTCAATTTATGATCTGAGTGTCAGAGGATACATATTAGCACATAGAAAAGAATTAAATTGATAAACTCTCCCTTGTCGCATGAGACGGCAGGGGAGAGTTTTTTACAAGATTAAAACCTGTATATAGGGGAGCAATTATAAAAATTCAATCTGAATAAGTCAAGAAAAAATGATATATGCCAGCTTGTTAATCATTTTTATTTGCCGCACCCTTGAAATTCAAGCCAAGCATGGTTATATCGTCAAACTGCTCTCTGCCGCCGACAAAGCTGTCAACATCCTTGCGCACAAGCGGCAAAAGTTCTTCGATTGTTGCCTTTCGGTTGTCCGTGAGTGCTTTTTCCAGTCGATCTTTGCCGTACTGCTCGTCACTCGAGTTGACTGCCTCACTTATTCCGTCGGTATAAAGGAAGATTCTGTCGCCCTTTTCAAGCTTCAGCTTTCCTGATTTATATCGCATGCCCTCCATGCCTGCCAAAACAAAGCCGGGTCTCGTGGGATAGAGCTCCCATTTCTCCTCGGCGGCACGATAAATGAACGGCTTCTCGTGACCAGCATTGACAAACTCAAGCTCGCCCGTAGTGAGGTCGAGTATTCCCTCAAAAGCCGTGATGAAAAGTCCGCTAGTGTTAGCCTCGCACAGAAGGTCGTTTACCTTTGTGAAAACCTCACCAAGAGAATCGCCAAAGCCCGAATAATCCTTTATTAGCGTCTTTCCAATAACCATAAAAAGAGCCGCCGGAACGCCCTTGCCCGAAACATCACCGACAACAAAGCCGAGGTGATTATCGTCTATCATAAAGAAGTCATAGAAATCTCCGCCGACCTCCTTTGCGGGGTTCATCGTTGCGTAAATATCAAATTCCTCACGCTCAGGGAACGGTGGGAAGATACACGGCAGCATGCTCTGCTGGATTTCCGAGGCAATTCGAAGCTCAGAGTCTATTCTCTCCTTCTCCTTTGTCTCGTTTCGAAGGCTTATCATAGACTGCTGAACATCAAGAGCCATTTCCTTGAGCGAATCGGCAAGATTTCTCATCTCGTCATGAGTTTTAATATTGGCGTCGATTAATGTAAGCTCCTCGGGAGTTTCTTTCTCACGGCAGCTCTTGACAAACGCATCAGCCGAATTGTTCAATGCATTTATCGGCTTCACAACTCTCTTTCTTATCCACAGGAAAAGATTGATAAAGAAAACCAGAGCGTTGATAGCCGCACCCGTGAGAATAGGCTTGCTGTAATACTTAAGCGAAGCTCTCATATCGTTGACATTCAGCTCAACAACAAGGTAACAAATCTCCTTGTGCTCGCTGTTTCTCACCGATACGCCACAGCTGTAGACATATATATTGTCATAGTGATCGAAATAGTAGTCATAGTTATCTTCATCGGGTGCACCCGGCAAAAGCTCCTCAAGAAAAATACCGTGAATTTCCTGAGTCTCATCAATTTCCTTGAATAATGCCTTTACCTTGGGATAATCCTGAAGGTCGTTTCCCTCTTCAAGGTATTCCTCAAGGTCATCACCGTCGATATGTGGCAGTACAAGGTTAATGATACCCCTTTGATACGACTCATACTGGGCGTACATATTCTTGTAGTAGGGAACATAACCGATACAGCCCATGCCGATACTTATGCACAGCGTAAAAATAATTCCCGCAATGCTAAGGTCTCTGCCGAGACGGCCACGGTGCTTTCCTTTTTTCACCCGTTTAATCATTATAGAAATCCTTCTTAATGATAAGCTCTACCTGATTGTCTCTTGTGCTTAAAAGAATATCATCGGAAAGCTTTGCGATAATCGACTTTGAGAGGAAATCAAGCTCTTCGTTGTTTCCAACCTCGGAAAGCACACGCTTGTAGCTTGTGAGCGACCAGTTGACAGTGCCGAGACCCTTGAAGCTCGCTCTCATCATCGGGCACTCAGGCTTCATTCTTGCCGCCTTGCCTGCCATGACGTTGATGATAAACTCATAGATATCGCCGACAAGGCTCTTGCTCATGCTGTTGATCTCGCTTATGCTCTTGAGCTCTTTTCTTATGTCGTCCTCGAGAAGCAAATCAAGCTGCATGTGAAGATCGCAGCTGTTGAGTCCCGATTCAATCCAGAACTGACCCTCATACTCGACTCTCGAAACCTGAATCATTCCGATAAGCTCCTCGGAAAGAAGTCTTAACTGAAGCGTCTGCTTGTTAGTGAAACCGCAGTAACGGGCGGTTTTTTCAATTTCGTCCAATACATCCTCTATACCGTTCTCGTTATAGAAGTAGCATACATTACTTTTCATATAAATTCCTCATCCTCAAAAACTCTTCTGCCAGGTTTTTTCCAGCGTCAAAATATTCATGCCGTCCTCATATGAGTAGGATACGACATCCATAAGCTTCTTCACCATGAAAATGCCCAGTCCGCCTACCTCTCTCTCCTCGGAGGAAAGTGTGACGTCGGGGTCGGTGTTCTGAAGCGGATCGAATCTCACGCCCTTGTCCTTGAAGATAAGCACAAGCTTGACCGGGCCGTCCGAATCGATTTGTATTTCAATATCACCGTTTTTATCGGTGTAAGCGTACGAAACAATATTGTGGAAAATCTCGTCAATGGCAATATTCACCTGCATCTGCGTTTTCATCGGACAGTCGTTTTCCTCAAGAAAATTATCGACAAACTCCGTAACAAGATCAAGATTTTCTGATTTTGCCTCTACTGTTAAAGCTTTAATAATCGCCACCTCCGTTTTTCTCGTCAAAGAAATAGAGGTTTGCAAGGGTGCTTTCAGCCCATGAATACTGGCTCATGTATTCGCCGAAAAAGCTCGGCTTGTCAATGCTTGCCTCGTCCATAAAATCAAACAGGTCACATTTAATCTTGGTCTTATCAACCGCATAGTAGTTGTGACTTTTAATGAGTATTTCTCCGATGTCGTTGTCCTTGAGAGTTTTTTCCATCTCTCTCAAAATTTTGCCCAAATAGTCCTGAACGTTCTCCGTGTAAAGCGACTCCTCAAAAATGACGGACGCAATATCCTTTTTCGTGACGCCGCCGCCCACTCTGTCTATAAGATAGGCGATAGCCTCCTTGGATTTTGCACGCTTGAAATGCACGGATTTTCCGTTCACCAACAAGTCAAACTGACCGAAAGTCTTTGCAATTACCTTGCACTCGTTCTCCTCGGCAGCCTTCACGTTCTTGGTGTATCGTCTGTTTGCCACTTCCTCCTTGACGTCCTTCTCGGCAGGCGGCTTCAAGAGGTATCCGCTTGCGTGAATCTGGAAAGCGTCAAAGGCAAATTCGTAATCGTCCTCGGTTAAGAAGATTATATTTACCTTAGGAGACTTTTTCTTGAGCTTCTCGGCAAAAACGATGCACGGCATATCGGAAAGCTCGGTGTCGAGAAAAGCAAAGTCAAAAACGGTATCGTCCAGCTCCTCAAGGGCATATTCTGTCTCGCTGAAGCTGTAAACATCGGCACCCGACATTGTTTTTCTGACGGTTGCCTCGGTTTCGTCCAGGGTTTTTTCGTCGTTATCTAGTATTAATACATTCATATTTCTTACTCTATCGTCAGAATATCGGTAAATCCTGTGATTTCAAGAACCTCCATGACAATCTCACCGACATGGACAAGCTTTAAAGAACCAGACTTATTCTTTAATTTCTGAAGCTTGAGGATAACACGAAGACCTGCGGAAGAAATGTACTCAAGACCCTCGAGGTCAAGAACAAGGTTTTCGTCACCTGAAAGCTCGTTTGAAATAAAGCTCTCAAGTTCGGGTGCGGTCATTGTGTCCAGTCTGCCGACTAAAGTAACGGTATCAAAAGCATCGTCATGCTTCTTTTCGATTTTAAGGCTCATATCTGTTCCTCCCAATATTATTTTAAAAATTTGTTTTTTCTGATTGAACAAATTCCAATTACGCTAATTGTACCATAGCGTGCTTCATTTTACAATTTAATTGATGATAAAATAACGATTTTGCAATAATTTCTCAAAAGCAAAAAAAACTGTCGGACATCAAAGCCCGACAGTCTCTCTGTCAATTAGGTTTACTTCTTTGCGCCGTCTTTTTTGGCGTCTTTATTTTTCGGCTCTTTCATGGTAAGAGAAATTCTGCCCTTAGCCTCGTCGACAGATATAACCCAGGTTTTGATTATATCGCCTACCTTGAGAACATCGCTCGGATGGCGGATGAATTTGTTGCTTATCTGAGTGATGTGCACAAGTCCGTCCTGATGAACGCCGATATCAACAAACGCACCGAAATCGGTTACATTTCTTACCGTGCCCATTATCTCCATACCCGCCTTGAGGTCTTTCATGTCCTTAATGTCGGATCTGAGCATAACCTTTTCAATCTCGTCTCTCGGGTCTCTTCCCGGGCGCATAAGCTCCGTCACGATATCGTCAAGAGTGGGCTCGCCTATTCCGATTTCCTCTGCCAATTTCTTCTTTCCGTAAGCATTGACCTTTTCCTTAAGCTCACCGAATCCGCCCTCCGGCATCTTCTTAAGGGAATAGCCTACGCTTTCAAGCAGCTTTTTAGCCGCCGTGTATGACTCAGGGTGAACCGCCGTATTATCGAGAATATTGTCAGACTCGGGCACACGCAAAAATCCCGCGCACTGCTCAAATGCTTTCGGACCGAGCTTGCTTACCTTTTTCAGCTCGCTTCTCGACTTGAACTCGCCGTTCTCCGTGCGGTAAGCGATAATGTTCTTTGCAATCGTGTTGTTGACTCCCGCAACATTGACGAGAAGTGAGGGTGAAGCGGTATTCAAATCAACTCCCACAGAGTTAACACAAGCCTCGACAACACCGCTAAGTGCGCTTGAAAGCTCCTTTTGCGGCATATCGTGCTGATACTGTCCGACGCCTATTGCTTTGGGGTCAATCTTTACAAGCTCCGCAAGCGGGTCCTGAAGTCGGTGTGCGATAGAAACTGCGCTTCTGAGTGTCAGGTCATATTCCGGATACTCCTCGGCGGCAAGCTTGGAAGCCGAATAAACGGACGCTCCCGCCTCGCTTACTACCATATAATCAACCTTGAGATTATTGTCCTTTATCAGCTTGTCGGTGAATATTTCCGTTTCCTTAGAAGCGGTTCCGTTTCCGATTGCAATGAGCGTTACGCCGTATTTCTTGATAAAAGCGAGAATTTTCTCTGCCGATTCTCTCTCGCCCTTCTGACCGTGAGTGATGTAAGCAACACCCGTATCGAGAACCTTTCCTGTCGCATCAACAACAGCTACCTTACATCCCGTTCTGTATCCCGGGTCAAGTCCGATTGTAACTCTGCCCTTAACGGGAGGCTGCATGAGAAGATTTCGAAGGTTCTCGGAGAAGACCTTAATCGCATCGGTTGCCGCACGGGAAGTGAGCTCGCTTCTCACTTCTCTTTCGATTGACGGGTAAATCAAGCGGCTGTATGCGTCCTCGGCTGCCTCCTCAATGCACTCACGGCACGGAGAATTTCCCTTGACATAGCTCTCGGCGCAAATAGCCTTTCCTCTCTCGTCATTTATCGCAACGCTGACCTTCAGAAAGCCCTCCTTCTCACCTCTGTCAACGGCAAGAATTCTGTGGTTGGCAAGCTTCTTTATCGGCTCTGAAAAGTCATAGTAATTTCTGTATACGGAATCCTCATCCTTTGCCGCCTTTGCATTGACGCTCGAATAATTCATTGCAAGATTTCTCAGTCTTCTGCGAATATCTGCGTCATCACTGATTCTCTCGGCAATAATGTCCTTTGCACCCTGAAGTGCGTCCTCGGGCGACTTTACGCCCTTTTCCTCATTCACATAGTTCTCGGCATAATCAATCGGATATTTTCCGTTTCTCTTCTGCTCGAGAATCTCATTTGCAAGCGGCTCAAGTCCCTTTTCCTTTGCGACAGAGGCTCTCGTCTTTCTCTTCGGTCTGAACGGGCGGTAAATATCCTCAATTTCGGAAAGCGTCTTTGCGCCGTCAAGTGCTTTGCTTATCTCGTCCGTCAGTTTTTCCTGAGCAGAAATAAGCTCTCTTGTCTCCTCACGCTTGGAGTCAAGATTTCGAAGATAAGTGAGTCTCTCGGAAATCTGACGGATAAGCTGATCGTCAAGTGTTCCGTGTGCTTCTTTTCTGTATCTCGCAATAAAAGGAATGGTGTTTCCCTCGTCAATAAGTGAAATCAAATTGTCTGTCTGCCAGGACTGCAGTGAAAACTCCTTGGCAAGAGCGGCTGAATAATTTGTCATAGCTACCTCATCTTAGTTTTTGTAGGGTTTTAGCATAATACTTTTATGCTTTTCAGTCAACAAATACTTTTCTGTGCTCTTGATATTAGCTTACCTCGGTGTTAATATTGTTGCATATGACAGTAACTTGAGTGCTGTCTCTTCTTATTGGGTATTGAGGTATTGCATTATGGAAAAATCAATAAAAACAGTCGTTTTCGACGTCGGAAATGTTCTTGCTCCGTTCGGTTGGGAAGAAACCTTTGCCGACCTTTTTGACGAAGAAACCGCCGCCCGTGTTGCAAAGGCTACTGTTCTCAACAGAAAGCTCTGGGACGAATTTGACAGGGGTGCTCTTTCCGATGAAGAAATCATTAATTCGTTCAAAAAAAGCGATCCCGGCATAGCGGATTTAATCGAATATGCCGTGTGGGAAATTTACAAAAGAAAAACGCCGTATGATTACGCCGAACGCTGGATGAAAAAGCTCAAGGAGCAGGGATATAAAATATATCTTCTCTCAAACTACGGCAGAACGGCGTTTAATATGTCAAAGCCGCAGTTCACATTTTTAAAGTATGTTGACGGCGGGGTAATTTCCTATCAGGTTGAAATTACAAAGCCCGACGACAGAATATATATGATACTCTGCCAAAAATACGGCATAAGTCCGAATGAAGCGGTTTTCATCGATGACAATAAGGCAAACATCGAAGCCGCCGACAGACTGGGATTTTTCACCGTTCTTCACGAGGATGAAAAAAGCTCGGCGGAAAAATTCAGGTCGCTCGGAATCGAGGTGGAGTGATGTCAAGCCAACAGAACTCCAAAAAACAAAGAGCTGACTGCCGCATAAAGCTTGGCGTTTCAGCCGAAGAATTCGAGAAACGAATGAAAAAGCTTATGCGTGAGGACACGCTCCAAAACCCCTTTAAATCGGGAGAATTTCGGGGCAAAATCGCAGACGGTAAATTTTATATTTTCATAAGCGAGGACACTCCGAAAAACACAACCGACGTTATGCACGGAACCTACGGTGACGGCGGAGAAATCGTCTGGCATTACACAAAGCCGAGAGCGTCATATATTTTCTCCGGTGTACTCTCTTTAATATTCGTGCTTGTTGCCTTCTTTTTCTATTTCATCAACGGTCTTGCGGGACTTGCGTTCCTCATTCCCGTGCCGTTCATCGTTTCGCCTTGGTTCAGAAAAGGCAAAGCGGGCGACAAATTTAGGCTTGAAAGAAAGCTCAGAGAAATCTCAAACAAACTAAATTAATTTAAGCTGTCAGCTATTGAAAGATATTGGTAATATATTGAATTCTTATTTAGAAAGTGTAATTTTATGGCATCTGTAAAAACTAAATCTCACGAGATGGACATGACGCACGGTCCTCTCCTCGGCAAAATTATCGCCTTTGCTATCCCCGTTATGCTCTCGGGCTGTCTTCAACTGCTTTTCAACGCAGCCGACACTATAGTAGTCGGAAGATTTGCGGGAGCTACTTCTCTTGCAGCCGTTGGCTCGACGGGAGCACTCATCAACCTTGTAATCGGACTTTTCTTCGGCCTTTCAATCGGTGCGAATGTTCTCGTCGCAAGATATTACGGTGCAGGTCAAAATAAAGACTTGGCTGAAACCGTCCACACGGCGGTCATCGCATCTGTTCTTTTCGGTGTAATACTTATTTTCCTCGGCGTTGCCGTTGCAAGACCCATGCTCGAGCTTATGGGCACGCCCGATGATGTTATCGACCTCTCTGTTCTCTACATGAGAATCTACTTCATCGGTATGCCGGCTATGATGCTCTACAACTATGCCGCTTCGATTCTTCGTGCAATCGGTGACACAAAGAGACCGCTTTATTATCTGATAACAGCGGGCGTTATCAATGTTATACTCAATCTGATTCTCGTCATCATCTTTCATCTCGGCGTTGCGGGTGTTGCAATCTCAACAGACATTTCTCAGGTGGTTTCCGCTACCCTCACGGTGATTTGTCTTATCAAGGACGGCGACAAGCCCTACGGACTCAGAGTAAGCGAGCTTAGAATCAACAAGCACAAGCTTATTGAAATGACGAAAATCGGACTTCCCGCAGGAATTCAGGGATGCGTTTTCTCACTCTCCAACATGGTGGTTCAGTCCTCCATCAATTCCTTCGGCTCAGTCGTTATGGCCGGAAACACAGCCGCATCAAATATTGAGGGCTTCGTCTACATGGCTATGAACTCTTTCTACCAGACGTCCATCAGCTTCACAAGCCAGAACTTCGGTGCTCAGAAATATCACCGCATAAATAAGGTTGCGATTTACTGTCAGTGCTGCGTTGTCGCCACAGGACTTATTCTCGGCGTCGGTGCTTACCTTGCCGCAAGACCGCTCCTCGGTATCTACACGGATGACGCCGAGGTTATCGGTTACGGTGTTCTTCGAATGGGCTACTGCTGTCTGCCCTATTTCATCTGCGGCATGATGGACACCATGGTCGGCATGATACGTGGCTTAGGCTATTCCGTTGTCACCATGCTCGTCTCAATCGGCGGCGCATGCGGACTGAGACTTGTTTGGATTTTCACGGTGTTTGCTCATTTCAGGTCTCTCCCCATGCTCTATATCGTCTACGTAATCACCTGGACGGTAACCTTCCTTTGCCACCTCACGTGCTTCCTTGTGATAAGGAAAAAATTTCCCAAGGAGGACTACCCCGACCCTGTCTTCGAGTGAGCTATCAAAAAGCATAGCTGTTTACTTCGTTGACAAACAAGCTTCAAGCGGCTAAAATGTGAGATGTATTCATTGTAAACTAAACTTAGAATAAGGAGAATTTTTAATATGAGCGACTGCACACATGATTGTTCAAGCTGCGGCGAGAATTGCCCATCAAGAACAGAGCCCAAGAGCCTTATCGCTCCGCAGAATAAAATGAGCAACGTCAAAAAGGTAATCGGCGTTGTTTCAGGCAAGGGCGGCGTAGGAAAGTCCTCCGTAACCTCAATGCTCGCTGTAACCATGCAGAGAAGAAACCGTCAGGCTGCCATTCTTGACGCCGACATCACCGGCCCGTCAATTCCGCAGTGCTTCGGCATTCACGAAAGAGCTTCAGGATCTGACGACGGAATTTTCCCAGCTGTAACAAAATCCGGCATAGAGCTTATGAGTATGAACCTCATCCTTAACCGCGAGACAGACCCCGTTGTATGGAGAGGCCCCGTCATCGCAGGTGCCATCAAGCAGTTCTGGTCTGATGTTATCTGGAACGAAGTTGATTATATGTTTGTCGACCTTCCTCCGGGAACAGGCGATGTTCAGCTGACTGTTTTCCAGAGCATTCCGCTTGACGGAATCATCATCATCACATCCCCTCAGGAGCTTGTCTCAATGATAGTTTCCAAGGCAGTAGAAATGGCTAAGCTGATGAATGTTCCGATTATCGGTCTTGTCGAGAATTACAGCTACGTAAAATGCCCATGCTGCGGCGAAATAATCCACGTTTACGGAGAGAGCCATATCGACGAGGTTGCAGAGAAATACGAGCTCAAGGTTCTTGGCAAAATCCCTATGGATCCCACTCTTGCTTCAGCCTGCGACAAGGGCGCAATCGAGGACTTCGAGGGCAACTGGCTCGACGATGCGGCTGACATTATCGAAAAACTCTGATATTGAAAATAAGCACAGAGTACCTCCTACTTTGTGAAAAAACGGCACTTGTTTTTATAACAAGTGCCGTTTGTGTTATTCAGTCGATTTTTACATCTGAAAAGCATTCATCAACTTCTCGAATTCATCCATGGCTGTTTTTTCGCTTATCATATTTCCTGACAAAAACCAGCGTCTGAGCAAAGAAACAATTCCTCCCGCACAGAAGGTTGCTATAACAGACGGGTCTGTTACATACTCCTTTCCTGTTCTTCTTAAAAATTCATTGATGTTTACGCTAATTTCCTCCGTGAAGCTGTCAATCAAAACGCATGCATCGTCGCTGTTCACTATGCTGTTGATAATCATCTTATGCGAAAGGAAAAACTCAATACTTCTCCTGAAACAGTACATACAGTATTGCTTGAGTTCGTCTCCCCAGTTGTTGTCGGGGTTATCATCAAGAAATCTCTTTCTCATGCGCTTGACGAAAAAACGCCAGAAGTCGTATTTATCGTAGAAGTGCTTGTAAAAGGTTGCCCTTCTCACCATTGCCGCATCGCAAAGCTCGCTCACACTTATGGAATCGAAGCGTTTTGTCTCGAGCAACTCCATGAGTGCGTCGCAAAGTGCCTTTTGGGTTTTAAGTATACGCAGATCGTTTTCATTTTTCATGGCTTTCTCCAATCTCTTGAAATCAGACAATTTTTGTAAAATGTCAATTATTATTCAAACGAACAAAACTGTTCCTTGATTTATCTTTTTGCCTTATTTATTATATATGCAAAAGAGAACAGTTGTCAATTAAGTTGCAGAAGTTATTTTATTTTCAACTGTAAAACAAATTAAAAGAAAGGAAAAGCTATGAGAAAATTTTACAGTGCGGTCATCAAGCTGCGCTATGTAATTATGGCGATATTTATAGCCCTGACTGCTGTCTGTGCTGTTGCGAAACAACATGTCGCCGTAAACTACGATATGAACGACTATCTTCCCGAGGACAGCGAATCAACGGTTGCCCTCGATGTTATGGGTAAGGAGTTTGACGGAGAAATTCCTAACGCCAGAGTTATGGTGCAAAATGTCAGCTATCGTGAAGCACTCGAATACAAAGAAAAGCTGGAAGCTGTCGAGGGCGTCTCAGATGTAACCTGGATTGACGACAGTCTGCCGCTTAACATACCGCTCGAAATTCTCGATGAAGACACCGTAAGCAGCTACTATAAAGACAACAATGCTCTTTTCTCCGTAACGATATCTGAGGATTACATCAATTCGGCTGTACCGGCAATCAGAGAGGTCATCGGCAACGATAACGCCATGACAGGAAACGCAGTCAGCACAGCTGTCGCAACAGAGAGTACCGTCAGCGAGGTAAGCCTTATCGCAGGCATTGCAGTCTTGGTTGTTTTTGCCATCCTTATTCTCTCAACCAACTCATGGGTAGAACCGGTTGTCGTTATGCTGGGCTTGGGAGTTGCAA
The DNA here is from genome assembly GCA_963657025.1 of bacterium. Classification (GTDB taxonomy): domain Bacteria; phylum Bacillota; class Clostridia; order Oscillospirales; family Acutalibacteraceae; genus SIG603. Next base: position 11,619 of record CAVKLS010000017.1, read on the forward strand.
TTCTCATCAATGCGGGTTCAAACATAATTTTCGGAGAAATCTCCTTTGTCACAAACTCGGCAGGAAACATTCTTCAGCTTGCCGTTTCTCTCGACTATTCCGTTTTCCTTATTCACCGCTTCTCGGAGTGCAAGCGTGAAATTTCCGACTCGAAGGAAGCTATGATTGAGGCACTTTGCTCCTCCACAAGCTCCATTCTCTCAAGCGGACTGACAACGGTTATCGGATTTTTGGCACTTTGCCTTATGCGCTTCCGGATTGGTCCAGACCTCGGTCTGGCACTTGCAAAGGGTATTGCAATCAGCCTTCTCACGGTATTTCTCTTCATGCCGGGAGTTATTCTTCTCACTTTCCCGCTCATCGAAAAGACAGTTCACAAGCCGCTTTTACCAAGCTTTATGAAATTCGGCAAGCTTATTCGCAAGGCTACTCTGCCGCTTGTTGTCTTGTTCGTGGTGCTCATCGTTCCGTCATATATCGCAAGCATAAACAACGATTACTACTACGGGGCATCTCACATTTTCGGCGTGGGAACACAGTACGGTGACGACACCGCAAAAATCGAAGAAATTTTCGGCGAAAATGACACCTATGTTCTGATGGTGCCGAAAGGCGACGAAACAGACGAGAGAAACCTGACTCTCGACCTTAAAGAAACAGACGGAGTAAGCTCTGTAACATCGCTCACAAGCTTTTTGGGCCCCCTTGTTTCAACGGATGTCTACCCTGAAAAAATCGTAAACAAGCTTGAATCCGAGCACTACCGCAGAATGGTTCTTACTGTTTCCGTTCCCTATGAGGGAGAAAAAACAGACGCCCTTATCGATATGATAAAGGCGGTGACAGAAAATTATTATCCAGATGAATATTACCTTGCGGGAGCGGGCGTCAGCACCTATGACCTGCAAAAGACCGTAACGGCAGATATGAACAAGGTTAACCTTGTCGCTATCGGCGCTGTTTTCGTGGTTCTTCTGTTCACGATGAAGTCCGTAGTTCTCTCCGCCGTACTCGTTCTCACGATTGAAACAGCTGTTTGGATAAATCTTTCGTTCCCGTTCATCACGGGCAACGCTCTTTTCTACATAGCTTATCTCATCATCAGCTCAATTCAGCTTGGCGCAACCGTCGACTACGCAATTCTTCTCACCGAGAGATACAAAGAAAACCGTCAGATCTACGATAAGAAAGAAAGTATCGTACAAACTATCTCGAATGTTACGGCATCAATACTCACATCAGCCACGGCACTCACAATTGTAGGTTTCCTTTTGGGAAAAATCTCCACCCACGGACTTCTCTCCCAGCTTGGCTACCTCATCGGCAGAGGAACACTTTGCTCCCTCGTTTGCGTACTGTTCGTCCTCCCCGGCCTTTTGTATCTTACCGACAAAGCATTTGTCAAAAAGAAAAAGACAAACGCAGAGAACACATAATTTTGATTACGACTCGCTTTATATCATATCAAATTCATCTCTGCTCCCCACATTAACAAGCAGAGATGAACCCCGATTTCAACGGTGTGGGGAATCAAAGCTTCCGTACACATTTGCTTACAACTATCACAGAGAAAACGCTCCTCATTTTGGGGAGCGTTTTCCTGTTCGCAAAGCTTTTTTAATCAAAGCTTTGACAAATATTCGTATTCATCCTCACGGGATTTAAAAATCACGATATTTTTGTCATTATACTTTTCCAATAACTCATATGCCATCGGAAGCTGCTTATTCGAGAAATTTCTTATCCAGTCCATAAATTCGGCGTCTTCCTCTAATTCAACCCACGGCATATCCTCACGAACCGTTCCGATTCTGTTTCTCACGCCCTCAAGGCATTTTTCGCAAGGAAAATCAAAGAGAAAAACAGTATCGCACTCCTTAAGTCGCTTCTCAAGCGTACGGTTATAGTTTCCGTCCAATATCCACTCGTCACGCTTTAAGATTTCGCTCAGCTTTTCGTCAAATTCTTCGTTTGTCACGGTTGTTCTGTCGGGCTTATGCCAAATCATATCGAGGTAATATAGCGGAAGTCCCGTTTTGTCTCTGAGCATTCTCGAAAAGGTGCTTTTTCCCGCACCCGAACAGCCGATTACAATAGCTTTTTTCATTTTTCTCTCTCCCTTCGGTTTATAAGTTTTCTGTCTGCTTAATATTGGGCACTGAGTTTATCACAGACAAATCGGTTTGTCAATCAAATGACAGTCATTGATATTTTTTCGTCAAGGAATATATATATTCTCAATTTATATATTGAATTTTAGTACAAATATGTTAAAATACTTTCTAAGGTGATTGGGATAATATAAAAAACTTATCCGGTCTACGCAAACCGAAAATATGACACAAAGGAGCGTATTATTATGGGATTTTTAACAGGTAAGACCGTCATAATCACAGGTGGCGGAAGATCCGTCCTCGACGACGGAAGATGCGGCTCAATCGGCTACGGTATCGCTACGGCATATGCAAAGGAAGGCGCAAATATTGTTATAACAGGCAGAAATGTACAGAAGCTCGAGGACGCTAAGGCAGAGCTCGAGGAGAAATACGGCGTTAAGGTTCTTGCCGTTCAGGCAGATGTCAGCGCAGGTGCAGACAACGAGGCTGTTGTTGCCAATGTTGTAAAGCAGGCTGTCGACACCTTCGGCGGTATTCAGGTTCTCATCAATAACGCTCAGGCTTCGGCATCGGGTGTTACAATTGCCGACCACACAACAGATCAGTTCAACCTCGCTCTCTACTCAGGACTTTACGCAGCATTTTACTACATGAAGGCTTGCTATCCTTACCTCAAGGAGTCCAAGGGAAGCGTTGTCAACTTTGCATCGGGCGCAGGACTTTTCGGTAACTACGGTCAGTGTGCTTACGCTGCCGCCAAGGAGGGTATCCGCGGACTTTCAAGAGTTGCCGCAACAGAATGGGGCCCCGACGGAATCAACGTAAACGTTGTTTGCCCGCTCGCATGGACAGCTCAGCTTGATAAGTTCGAGAAAGCATATCCCGAGGCATTCAAGGCTAACGTAAAGATGCCGCCTATGGGTCACTATGCAGACCCCGAGACAGAAATCGGCAGAGTTTGCGTTCAGCTTGCTAACCCCGACTTCAAGTATCTCTCAGGCGAGACACTCACACTCGAGGGCGGCATGGGACTTCGTCCGTAATATATTTTACGAAAATTACATCAGTTTTTGCAAAAAATCTCCGAGAAAAACTCTCGGAGATTTTTTAAACTTATCAAGCCTTTTTGTTATTCTTAGCCTTCTGAATGAAGTAACAAGGAAGTCCGACAAACACCATTCCGCCGAGAATGTTTCCGATTGTGACGGGAATGAAGTTGTGAAGACTGCCCAAAACGGTCAGGCTGTTTATCTGCTCAGCCGTAATGCCGTAAGCCTCCTGAGCCTTTGCGACATAGTCGGGGTTTGTTGCAGCCAAAATTCCTGCGGGGATATAGAACATATTTGCAACGCAGTGCTCGAATCCGCCGACAACGAATGCGAGAATCGGGAAAAATATTGCCCATACCTTACCGGCGATGTCAGAGGCGGCAGCAGCCATAAGAACGGCAATGCAAACGAGAATGTTGCAGAGAATACCCGATGTGATGCCCTTGAGCGGAGTGATTGCCACCTTGCCCACAGCAACCTTGATTGTGTATGCGCCGAGAAGTCCGCTTGAATAGTCGAGGTTTCCCGAATAGAAAATGAGAAAATCGATGATAAGCGCACCGATTAAATTACTTACATAGACAACGCAAAGACTTCTGATGCAAGCGCCTACGGAAACCTTTCCGCAGATTACGTCCATAACCATGAGGCAGTCACCCGTGAAAAGCTCGCCGCCGACGAATACTATCATCATAAGTCCCACGGGGAATATGCAGCCAGCCACCGCACGGGAAATTCCCACATTTGTTATTGCGTGAACAGCCGTACTGCTCGTAGCACCGCCAAGTGCGATAAATGCTCCTGCCATAATTCCGAGAAGCACCATTTTCGCAAACGGCAGCTGAGATTTTCTTTTACCGCCCTCAAGCGTAGCGTCGATGACCTCCGCAGGGGTGTTGAAATGTTGTTCTGTCATGTGTTTACTCTTCTTTCATTTTTCTTGACACCGCTTGAATTTTCAAGCAGATATTTCAGATATTTAAATCAAACAGCAC
>CAVKLS010000018.1:0-15630 GCA_963657025.1 bacterium
GTCGAGAGCATAGCAAAGATTACTCCCGAGTATCTTTACAGCTGCTACAACACATTCTATAATCTCAATAATATGTCGCTCGTCATTGCGGGCAACATCAATCCGAATTTGGTGCTTGAGATGTGCGATAAAATGCTCAAGCCGTCCGAGCCCGTCACCGTTACGAGAATTTTTGACGACGAGCCCGACGAGGTGGTCGAGCACTACAAGGAGCAGAAATTATCTGTCGGTATTCCGATATTCGAATACGGCTTCAAGGAGGACGTTTCGGGCGGTTCTGCTGATGAAAAGACAATTGCCACAACGGAGATTTTGCTTGAGATAATCGCTTCCGATGCTTCTCCGCTGTTCTTGAAGCTTTACAACGAGGAGCTCATCAACGAGGCGTCTTTCGGCTACGATTTCTTTGAGGGCGACGGCTATGCCGCAACGATTTTCAGCGGTGAGAGCACCGATCCAAAGCGTGTTGCCGAGGAAATCAACAAGGAAATCAAGCGTCTGAGAACAGAGGGAATTGACGAGAATGATTTTGAGGTTGCCAAGAAATCTCTTTACGGCGCAAACATTCAGGGACTTAATTCCTCGTCGTCAATTGCAAACGCTATGATTTCTCTCGAGTTCAGAAACAGAGAAATTTTCACCTATATAGACTCCTTCGCCTCCATTACGCTTAAGGATGTCGAAAACAGACTTAACGAGCTTATGCGTGAGGACAAGGCGGTTCTCAGCGTCATTCTTCCGAGTGAAGAGAATATCTGATGAAGTCAGAAGCAGGATTTGAAAGGCATAAATCATGAATCACAATATATCGTTCCCGAAGCTGGGACTGGAATTTAACGTAAACACCACGGCATTTTCAATCGGATCGTTTTCCGTGCAGTGGTACGGAATCATCATCGCCTGCGGCTTTATGCTTGCCATTCTTTACGGCTACGCCATGGCAAAGAAGATGAATATCGACCGAGACAGATTTTTTGACGGTATTATCGTCGGACTCATCTGCGGTGTTATCGGAGCAAGACTTTACTACTGCATTTTCTATCCCGGGGACAAATATATAAACAATCCGCTTGAAATTCTCAATATAAAAGAGGGCGGACTTGCAATCTACGGCGGTATCATCGGCGGACTTCTCGGCGGCGGACTTACCTGTAAGTTCAGAAAGCTCAAGGTTGCCGCTTGCATAGATACGGCAGTAGTCGGTTTCACTATCGGTCAGTGCATAGGCAGATGGGGCAACTTCATCAATCAGGAGGCTTTCGGCTGTGCAACGTCACTTCCTTGGGGAATGCAGTCAGACGCCACCGAAAAGGTAGTGGTAGGTCCTGTTCACCCGTGCTTCCTTTATGAATCTCTCTGGATGCTCATAGGCTTTATTCTTCTACACCTTTTCACAAGATACAAGAGAAGATATGACGGTCAGACAACTCTGATGTACATGCTCTGGTACGGTATAGGAAGATTTTTCATTGAGGGACTAAGAACAGATTCTCTCACAGTTCCGGGACTTGATATAAGAGTTTCTCAGCTTATAAGTGCGGCTATAGTTGTAGTATCCGTTGTCCTTCTGATAGTTTTCAGAAAGAGAACAACACTCACGGGCTGCGGCTCAAAGGAAGTTATGGAGCTCAACGGCTTGAGCCTCGTTAACGGAGAAATTGTCGTGAAGGATGTATCCGAGAGCGAGAACGAGCCCAAGAAGAGCACAATTTTTGCCGACGAGGATGACGAGGAATCCGAGAAAGAAGCATCAGACGAAAAGACAGAGGACGCTTCCGAAAATACTCAGGAGAGCAAGGAAGAAAATTCGTCTGAAACGGCAGACGAAGAAAAGTCAGAAGAAAGCACGGAAGCAGATTCCGAAAGCTAAAAAGAATAAGGTTAAAATTAAGAAGAAGTTATTATGGCATATATTATAGACGGAAAGGCAGTTTCGGCTGCCGTAAAGAAAAGAGTTGCCGATGAGGTGGCTTTACTTAAAGAACAGGGAATAAGACCTGGTCTTGCGGTCATTATTGTCGGAGACGATCCCGCTTCTCAGGTTTATGTAAGAAATAAGAAAAAGGCATGCGAGGCTTGCGGAATTTATTCCGCCGAGTACCGTCTTCCGAAGGACACCACCATGGAAGAGCTCCTCGAGCTTATCGATACGCTCAACAAGGACAAGGAGATAAGCGGCATACTTTGTCAGCTTCCGCTTCCCAAGGGACTTGACGAGGAGGCTGTCATCGCAAGAATAAATCCGAAGAAAGATGTAGACGCTTTCTCTGTCGGAAATGTCGGAAGAATAATGATAGGAAACTATGCGTTTCTTCCTTGCACACCGTCGGGCGTTATAGAGCTTATCAAGTCCACGGGCTATGATATGAGCGGTAAAAATGCAGTTGTTCTCGGCAGAAGCAATATTGTCGGAAAGCCGATGGCAATGCTCTTGCTCCACAATAACGCAACTGTCACCGTATGTCATTCCAAGACGAAGAACATAGAGGAAATTTGCAGAAATGCCGATATCATCGTGGCGGCTATCGGTAAGCCGAAGTTCGTTACTGCCGATATGGTAAAGCCCGGTGCGATGGTAATAGACGTAGGTATCAACCGCACAGAGGACGGCAAGCTTTGCGGAGATGTCGACTATGAGGCGGTAGAAAAGGTAGCGGGCTATATCACACCCGTTCCGGGCGGAGTAGGTCCCATGACCATAGCGATGCTCATGCAGAACACTCTGAATGCCGCTCGCTTGCAGTCAGAAACTGATTGATACCTGAATACTCTGTCGCAAACCACCGACAGGTTGTAAATTGTGCCGTTTCAGGGTGAGTGCATGCACTCAGACGAGAAAATCGGCATGAGGGTAAAGGGGTAATTTTATTGTTAGAGAATATAGCTTCTCCATCGGATGTTAAGGCACTGAGCAACGAAGAAAAGCTTAACCTTTGCGAGGAGATCAGAAACGAGATAATTAAAACGGTATCGCACAACGGCGGTCATCTGGCGTCCAATCTGGGTGTTGTTGAATTGACGGTCGCTCTCTTTTCCGTTTTCGATTTGGATAAGGACACAATCGTCTGGGATGTCGGTCATCAAAGCTATGCTCACAAGCTTTTGACGGGAAGATTCAAGGATTTTTCGGGACTTCGCACAATGGGCGGACTTTCGGGTTTTCCGAACCGTGACGAAAGTCCTTACGATCACTTTACAACGGGACATTCTTCCGCCTCGGTTTCTTCTGCCCTTGGTGCAGACTGGGGCAGAGTGCTTCAGGGAAAGGAAGGCCACACGATAGCCGTTATCGGTGACGGCTCGCTGACGGGCGGACTTGCCTTTGAGGGACTTAACAACGCAGGCAGAATTCACAGAAATTTTATCGTAATTGTCAACGACAACGAGATGTCCATCTCGAAAAATGTCGGCGGACTTTCAAAGTATCTGAGAAATCTGAGAGTGACTTCAAGATACATCGAGGTTAAGAAAAATACCGAGGGAATACTCGATAAAATCCCTGTGATAGGCACGCCGATTGCCAAGCTTGCAAGGAACATGAAGGATAAGGTTAAGAACGGCGTTGTCGATTCGACTATTTTCGGAGACCTCGGATTTGAGTACTACGGCCCGTTTGACGGAAACGACCTCGAGTCTGTCACGAATATTTTAAATGTAGTCAAGGACTTGAATGAGCCTGTTATCATTCATCTGAAAACCAAAAAGGGAAAGGGCGCATTTTTTGCCGAGAATCAGCCCAATATTTACCACGGCGTCGGCAGCTTCGACCCCGAAACGGGAAGAGTGGAGCCCAGCGGAAAGAACTTCTCCAAGGTCTTTGGCGATAAGCTGTGCGAGCTTGCTGGGAGAGATGAGAGAATCTGCGGAATTACTGCCGCAATGGCTTCGGGAACGGGAATGTATGACTTCACTCAGAAATTTCCGGGGAGATTTTTCGATACGGGAATCGCCGAGGGACATGCCGTTACCTTCAGCGGAGGTCTTGCCGAAAAGGGAATGCTTCCTATTTTCGCAGTTTATTCAACATTTTTACAGCGTGGATATGACAATATACTTCACGATATTTCACTTCAGAATTTCAAAGCGATGCTCGCCGTTGACAGGGCGGGGATAGTCGGAGAGGACGGAAAAACCCACAACGGAGTTTTCGACTGCGCCTACCTCAGAACAATACCGGGCATAAGCGTTTACTCGCCGTCATATTATGACGAGCTTGAAAACGTTATGGAGAAATATCTCACGGACGACAGCTTAAAGCTTACCGCCGTAAGATACCCAAGGGGAGCACAGATGTATCTTCCCGATGATTTTAAACCAAGTTTTGAAAATTTCGATATATACGGAGACAAGAACGCTAAAATAACTCTCGTAACCTACGGAAGAATTTTCTCCCAATGCTGTCTTGCAAAGGAGGAGCTTCACAAAGAGGGTATCGAGGTGAATATAATCAAGCTGAACCGAGTGGTTCCGATAGACAAGGACGCCGTAAGGGCGGCTGCTTCAAGCGAAAAGCTTTACTTTTTCGAGGAGGGCTACACTGTCGGTGGAATCGGCGAGGGATTTTTAAGCATGCTCATGCTCGAGGGCTTCAGGGGAAAGGCAACGCTTCATGCGATAGACAGCGGCTTTGTCTCGCATGGCCCCATGCTTGAGGTCTTGAGAAAGCTTGGACTTACAGGAGATAAGATAGCCGAACAAATAAGAGCCGATATGAACAAGGAGAATTAAATGGCAGAGAAAAAAAGATTGGACATACTTCTGTATGAAAAGAATTATGCTCCGAGCCGTGAGAAGGCTAAGGTCATGATTATGGAAGGTCTTGTCTATGTTGATAATCAAAAGTCCGACAAGCCTGGAACTGTTGTTCCTGAGGACGCAAAAATCGAGGTAAGAGGCTCAGCACTCAAATATGTCAGCCGAGGCGGTCTCAAGCTTGAGAAGGCTATGGCGGAATTTCCCATCACGCTCGAGGGAAAGGTCTGCATGGATATCGGCGCTTCAACGGGCGGCTTCACGGACTGCATGCTTCAGAACGGAGCGGTCAAGGTTTATTCCGTTGATGTCGGCTACGGTCAGCTTGCGTGGAGCCTGAGAAATGACGAGAGAGTCGTCAATATGGAGAGGACAAATGCAAGATATTTAACCCACGAGCAGGTGCCCGAGGATATTTATCTTTCGAGCGTTGACGTCAGCTTCATTTCACTGAAGAAGATTTTGCCTGCAATTCGTCCGCTTCTTGCGGACGGCGGATATGTTGTGTGTCTGATTAAGCCGCAGTTTGAGGCAGGCAGAGAAAAGGTCGGTAAAAAGGGAGTTGTGCGTGATATCAACGTCCACAAGGAGGTTGTTTCCGATATTTGTGCATTTGCACTCGAGAACGGCTTCTCCGTGCTCGGACTTACCTTCTCGCCCGTAAAGGGTCCGGAGGGAAATATCGAGTATCTCGCATGGCTTCAAAAATCAGAGGAAACTATATGCTTTGAGGGCTTTGACCCGTCGAAGGTGGTAGAAAGCTCTCACTCTACACTTGGGTGATTTAAAATGAAGGTAGCTCTTATTCCGAATCTCGACAAAGTCGGTGCGGAAAAATGTACCGCAGAAATAATCAAGATACTGAAAAACAGCGGCGACGAGGTGTTTGTTCACGAAAATCTCAGAGATAAATTTTCGGGAGCGGAAACTCTCTCGCATCACTATGAGCTTGCGGCAAGAAGTGATGTGATAATCACGGTGGGCGGTGACGGAACCATTCTGCATGCCGCCAAGCATGCGGCAGCTTTTGATGTTCCGATACTCGGAATAAATATGGGCAGACTCGGATACCTTGCCGGTCTTGAGGCACAGGATATCGAAAAGATACCCGAGGTCATAAGAGGGAGCGGTCAAACAGAGGAGCGAAAAATGCTCAGCTGCTCCGTCAACGGAAACCCATTGCCGTATGTTGCGCTGAATGACGGAATAATCGCTTGCCGTGATATACGCGCGATTGACTTCACGGTTGATATAAACGGAAGCGGAGCCTATCCGCACCGTGCGGACGGAATAATCATTGCGACGCCGACAGGCTCTACCGCATACTCGCTTTCGGCTGGCGGTCCGATAGTCGACCCGACGCTGAACTGCATGATATTCACTCCGATTTGCCCGATGTCGCTGTATGACCGTGCGGTAATTTACAGCGGAGGAACAGAGATTTCCGTCAGAATAAAGGACAGAGATCACGGAAAATTTGTACTCACACTCGACGGGAATAAGCCGATTGAGATAGATGAAAACGATGTGGTAAGCTTTTCTGTCGCAAAGCGCAGTATAAGACTTATCAGAATGGGAAAAACAAGCTTTTATGATGTGGTAAGCAAAAAGCTTATCGTTCGTTAAAGGAGAGATTTCATGAAAACAGGTAGACATGCCAAAATTCTTGAGCTTATCAGAGATTATGACATCGATACTCAGGAAGAACTTATGAATATACTTAGAACCAACGGCTATGACGTAACTCAGGCTACGGTTTCGAGAGATATAAAGGAGCTCAGGCTCGTCAAGAGTATGGGCCCCAGAGGAAAATACCGCTATTCCACAAGCCGTGACGCAAGCTCGGATATGTCCTCAAAGTTCTATTCGCTCTTTGCCGATTCCGTTGTTTCTGTCAATTACGCTCAGAATATGCTTGTCATCAAGTGCATGACGGGAATGGCTCAGGCTGTTTGTGCTTCTATGGACGCCATTGAATTCAAGGGAATTGTCGGTACTCTTGCGGGCGACGATACTATTTTCTGTGTATGCAAGTCGACCGAGGAGGCAAAGAGCCGTCAGGAAGAGTTCAGCAAGCTTATTATGCAGTGATAGGGTGGTGAGAGTTTGCTTTCCGCTTTATATATTGAAAATATTGCCGTTATCGAAAAGGCTTCCATAGACTTTGAGTCGGGATTCACCTGTCTTACGGGTGAGACGGGAGCAGGTAAATCAATCATAATAGATGCGATTCATGCCGTGACGGGTGAGAGAACCTCAAAGGACCTAATAAGAACAGGCACGGACAGTGCGCTTGTCTCCGCTATGTTCACGGGGCTTAATCCCGTTGTCACAAAAAAGCTTGATGAAATGGGAATCCCACACGATGACGACGAATTGCAGCTTGTCAAGACGATAAGAGCGTCGAGAAACACACAAAAAGCTAACGGCGTTCCGATTACGGCGGCTATGCTCAAAGAAATAGGAAACACGCTCATCAATATAAACGGTCAGCACGAAAGCTACGATTTGATGAACACCGAGATTCACGCAAGATATATAGACGCTTATGGCGAGCTCGGAGATTTGCTCATGCAGTATCGAAATGAGTACGACCGACTGCGTGAAATTCAGCGTGAGCTTGAAAAGCTTCGAATGGACGAAAACCAGAAGGCAAGAAGAATAGATTTGCTCAAGTATCAGATTGAGGAGATTGCCGCCGCCGACATAAAGCCCGGTGAAAAAGAGGAACTCAATAAGCGTGCCGACCAGATTCGCCACGGTGAGCAGATTACAAACGACGTCACCGAGGCTAAGCAGCTTCTCAACGGAGATACCGATTTTGAGGGTGCGATTGCCTATGTCTCAAAGGCGGCTCAGCTTGCCGAGAGTGCCGCAAGGAGTCATTTGCCGCTCACGGCTACAGCCGAGGAACTTAGAAATGCGGAGTATCTTCTCGAGGATGCCGAGGCGGAGCTCAGAAGCTTTGCCGATTCCTTTGACTTTGACCCCGCTGAGCTTGACGAGATAGAAGAAAGAATAGATTTACTTTATCGACTAAGCTTAAAATACGGCGAAACGGAACAGGATATTCTTGATTTTCTTGAGAACTCGAGAAGGGAGCTTGAGTCCATCGAGCTCGCCGACGAGAAGACGGAAATGCTCACGGCGGAATTCGAGAAGGTCAAGGAAAAGGCGATTAGCCTTGCAAAGCAGCTTTCCGAGAGAAGAAAGGAATGCTCCTCACGCTTTAGCCAAGAGGTGAAAAATCAGCTTAAATTTCTTAATATGCCAAGCGTTGAATTTGCCGTTCGTCAGGACAGAGTGCCGCTAAACCGGTTCGGTTGTGACGATATGCAGTTTATGGTTTCGGCAAACTCGGGAGAAAGCCTCAAGCCTATGTCCAAGATAGCGTCGGGCGGCGAGCTGTCGAGAATTATGCTTGCCATAAAAACGGTGCTCTCAAACGGAGACAACATCGACACGCTCATTTTCGATGAAATCGACACGGGAATAAGCGGCGAAGCGGGCAGAAAGGTCGGCTTAAAGCTTAAAGAGGCGGCGGCTTCAAGGCAGATTATCTGCATTACTCATCTGGCTCAGATTGCCGCCATGGCTGATAATCAGATGCTCATCAAAAAGCATGACGACGGCAACCGCACGAGAACCGAGGTAACGCTTTTGGACCACGACGAGAGATTAAGAGAGCTTGCAAGAATAATCGGCGGTGACGAGATAACTCCACTCAAGCTAAAAATGGCTGAGGAGATGCTCGAGGCAAAATGATTTTCTGCGCTTGACAAAATCAAAAATAACAGATATACTAAACGGGAAAAGCTGTGACGGAAAGAAGTACGGTGTAAGCTTCGGCAAAGAGATTCGGCGGTTGGTGTAAGCCGAAGAGAAGAACGCCCGAAATACATTCCCGAGCCGAGCTCTGAATTTTTCAGTAGGAGTCTCCGCAGGCGAGCGTTAAAGCGCAAAGGTATAAGAAAATATTTTCTGTACCTGTTGAGGCTGTTTTCGTAAGGAAACAGTAAACTGAGGTGGTACCGCGTAAAGTAATTTATGCCCTCTGCATTATGCAGGGGGCTTTTTTATTCCCGTCCCCCTGAAGAAAAATGAAAGGACGTGTAAATATGGGAATTTATGAAGAGCTTCAGGCAAGAGGTCTGATTGCACAGGTTACAGACGAAAAGAAGGTAAGAGAATTGGTCAATGCCGGAAAGGCAACCTTCTACATCGGATTTGATCCGACAGCCGATTCACTGCATGTCGGTCACTTCATGGCACTTTGCCTTATGAAGAGACTCCAGATGGCAGGCAACAAGCCTATCGCACTTCTCGGCGGCGGAACAGGAATGATCGGTGACCCGTCCGGTAAGTCTGATATGAGAAAGATGATGACCAAGGAGACTATCGATCACAACATCGAGTGTTTCAAAAAGCAGATGTCCCGCTTTATCGATTTCTCAGACGGCAAGGCACTTATGGTAAACAACGGCGACTGGCTTCTTGATCTCAACTATGTTGAGGTTCTGCGCGAAATCGGCCCATATTTCTCTGTTAACAACATGCTCAGAGCAGAGTGCTACAAGCAGAGAATGGAGAAGGGTCTTTCCTTCCTCGAGTTCAACTACATGATCATGCAGAGCTACGACTTCTACAGACTTTACAACGATTACGGCTGCAACCTCCAGTTCGGCGGTGACGACCAGTGGTCGAATATGCTCGGCGGTCGTGAGCTCATCAGAAAGAAGCTTGGCCTTGAGGAGCAAGACGCTAAGGCTCAGGCAATGACAATCACTCTTCTTCTCAATTCCGAGGGAAAGAAAATGGGCAAGACCGTTTCAGGTGCTGTTTGGCTTGACCCTAATAAGACAAGCCCGTATGATTTCTACCAGTACTGGAGAAATGTTGACGATGCCGATGTTCTCAAGTGCATAAGAATGCTCACATTCCTTCCGCTCGAGCAGATTGACGAGATGGACAAGTGGGAGGGAAGTCAGCTCAATAAGGCTAAGGAAATCCTCGCATACGAGCTTACAAAGCTTGTTCACGGTGACGAGGAGGCAGACAAGGCTCAGGCAGCCGCAAAGGCACTTTACGGTGCTGGTGCAGGCGTAACCGATAACATGCCGACAACAGAGGTTGAACTGACAGACGGCAGCGTCGGACTTCTCGATATTCTCGTTGCATCAAAGCTTGCTCAGTCCAAGAGAGACGCAAGAACTCTCGTCACACAGAACTCCGTTTCCGTTGATGACGAAAAGGTAAACGATGTCGCAAAGAGATTTACCGCAGAGGACTTCGAAAAGGGCTACATTGTAGTCAAGAAGGGCAAGAAGTTCCAGAAAATCGTAATTAAGTAATATAGATGTTAAATAAAATCGGAACAGGTTAAATTAAAAAAGCCTGCTCCGATTTTTGTTTTATTCAGGGTAATTCAGGTGACTTTCGTCAATGCCGTAAAGTGTTCTGCCGAGATACTGCTTTGCGATGTAATGAGCCATATTAAGGTTCATATCGAGGTAGTTTCCGCAGTCTTTTGGGCTTGCGCCCGGGATTTCTCCCTCAAAGTCACGGACGAACTCAAACATTGCCGTTACAAGCTCGACTATATCCTTCGATTCGAGGTCGCCCGCCAAAATGAGATAAAAGCCTGTGCGGCATCCCATAGGTCCGAAGTATACGATTTTATCCTTCCACTGCGGCTCGTTGCGAAGGTAGGTTGCGCCGAGATGCTCAATGGTGTGAACCTCGGCTGTGTTCATAACAGGCTCGTCATTCGGCGAAGTGATGCGAAGGTCAAAGGTTGTCACGGTTTCCTTTCCGATGTGATCTTTTCTCGAGACATACACACCCGGCTCGAGTGCAATATGGTTTATTGTAAAGCTTGCGATTTTTTCCATGCTTTAAGCTCCTTTCTTTTTTGAATATTTTAAGTCACGGGAGAAATAAAGTCAATCCTTTCAAAATAACTGTTGACAAAGATACCCACCGGGGGTATAATTCAATCAGAAAATACCCCACAGGGGTATGCGCAAAGACTTAAAGAGGTAATAACTTATGGAAGATAACAATAGAAAATGCTCGTGCTGTCATGCTCATGAGGACGAGAAGACGACCGAGAGAACAAGCGACGAGGTCAAAAAGCTGATGAATCGTCTGAGCAGAATCGAGGGTCAGATAAGGGGAATCAAGCGCATGCTTGAGAATGACGCTTATTGTCCCGATATCTTAACCCAATCGGCGGCGGTCACCTCGGCAATGAATGCGTTCAGCAGAGAGCTTCTTTCAAATCATGTTCATCACTGCGTGGTGAGGGACATCAAGGACGGAAAGGAAGAGACGGTAGATGAGCTTATGGACACGATTTATAAGCTTATGAAATGAGGCGGAATATGGAACAGTATAATGTTACGGGAATGAGCTGTGCGGCGTGCAGTTCAAGAGTGGAAAAAGCAGTTTCGGCGGTAGACGGTGTCACCTCCTGTTCGGTGAGCCTGCTTACCAATTCAATGGGAGTTGAGGGAACGGCAAGTGCGGCAGAAATAATCAAGGCGGTCGAGGATGCTGGCTATGGTGCGTCTGTCAAGGGTGCACAAAAGGCAAGCATGGATGCCGACGAGCTGAAGGACACGGAAACCCCCAAGCTGAAAAGAAGACTTATCGCATCGGTCGGATTTTTGTGCGTACTGATGTATTTCTCCATGGGTCACATGATGTGGGGCTGGCCGCTTCCGCGCTTCTTTGACGGAAACCATGTAGCCATGGGACTTGCCCAGCTTCTTCTGACGGTTGCCGTTATGGTGATAAATCAGAAATTCTTTATAAGCGGATTCAAGGGAATTATTCACAAAGCACCGAACATGGATACTCTTGTCGCACTCGGTTCGGGAGCATCGTTTTTGTGGAGCGTGTATGCGCTTTTCATGATGACAGACGCTCAGGTTCACGGCGGTGCTGAAGCGGCAATGCCGTGGATGGAGGAGTTTTACTTCGAGTCGGCGGCAATGATACTTGCGCTCATCACGGTAGGAAAAATGCTCGAGGCAAGAAGCAAGGGAAAGACAACCGACGCCTTAAAGGAGCTCATGAAGCTCACTCCGAAGTCTGCAAATGTTGTGCGTGACGGCAAGGAGATGACGGTTTCCGTTTCCGAAGTGAAGCAAGGTGAGATTTTCGTCGTCCGTCCCGGAGAATCAATTCCCGTCGATGGAGTTGTAATCGAAGGAAGCTCGGCTGTTAATGAATCTGCACTTACAGGAGAGTCGGTTCCTGTTGATAAGGAGGAGGGCGACACGGTTTCTGCCGCTACTATAAATCAGTCGGGATTCATCCGCTGTGAGGCAACAAGAGTCGGCGAGGATACCACACTTTCTCAGATAATTAAAATGGTAAGCGATGCCGCTGCGACAAAGGCACCTATTGCTAAAATTGCCGATAAGGTATCGGGAATTTTCGTTCCCGCTGTTATTTCAATCGCAATCGTCACGATTATCGTTTGGCTGCTTGTCGGTCAGACGGTAGGCTTTGCACTTGCAAGAGGAATTTCCGTTCTTGTTATCAGCTGTCCGTGTGCTCTCGGTTTGGCTACTCCCGTTGCCATAATGGTCGGCAGCGGAAAGGGCGCAAGAAACGGTATTCTTTTCAAAACGGCTGTTTCTCTTGAGGAAACAGGTAAAGTCAATATAGTTGCACTCGATAAAACGGGCACAATCACAAAGGGCGAGCCGCAGGTAACGGATATTATTCCGATTGGCGGAATAAGTGAAAAAGAACTTCTCGAAAAGGCGGCTTCGCTTGAAGCAAAAAGCGAGCATCCGCTTGCAAAGGCGGTTCTTAAAAAGGCGGAGGAAAAGAATATCACTTTGTCGCAGACGGACAGCTTCAAAGCCCTTTCGGGTAACGGACTTGAGGCGGTGCTTGAGGGAAAGAGGCTTGTCGGCGGAAGCGGAAAATACATTTCGTCCGTCGTTGCCGTTGACGATGCCGTAAAGGAAAAGGCAGACAGTCTTGCCAAGCAGGGAAAAACTCCGCTTTTCTTCTCGGAGGACGGAAAGCTTCTCGGTATAATTGCCGTAGCAGACGTTATCAAGGAGGATTCTCCGCAAGCGGTTAAGGAGCTTCAGAACATGGGAATCCATGTTGTAATGCTCACGGGCGACAACGAGCAGACAGCAAAGGCAATCGCAAAAGAGGCGGGCGTCAATGAGGTTATCGCAGGAGTTCTGCCTGACGGTAAGGAAGCTGTTATCAGAAAGCTCAAGGAACAGGGAAAGGTCGCTATGGTCGGTGACGGCATAAACGACGCCCCCGCACTCACAAGAGCCGATATCGGTATTGCTATCGGAGCAGGAGCGGATGTTGCCGTGGATGCGGCTGATGTTGTCGTTATGAAATCAAAGCTTACAGATGTTTCGGCGGCTATCAGACTTTCAAGAGCAACTCTCACAAATATTCACGAGAATCTGTTCTGGGCATTCTTCTATAATGTAATCGGCATTCCGCTTGCGGCAGGATGTTACATTCATCTTTTCGGCTGGTCGCTCAATCCAATGTTCGGTGCGGCGGCAATGAGCCTTTCAAGCTTCTGCGTTGTGACGAATGCACTGAGACTTAATCTTGTAAATATCAGAAGTACCAAGCACGACAAAAAGCGCAAATCAAACATTAAGCCTATCGAGATGAAAGCTGAAGAGGAAGAAACAAATGCCCCCGATGTGCTTATCAAGGTGGATGGTATGATGTGCGCCCACTGTGAGGCAAGAGTCAAAAAGGCGCTTGAAAGCTTAAGCTTTGTTGCAGAGGCTAAGCCAAGCTTTGAAAAAGGCACGGTCGAGCTTAAGCTTGCATCAAAAGCGAACGAAAACGATATGAAAAAAGCGATAGAAGATAATGACTATAAGGCAGTATCTTTTATATACAAAGAAAATCAAAATACGGAGGAAAACAAAATGACAAAGACTATGAAAATCGAAGGCATGATGTGTTGCCACTGCGAGGCTACCGTTAAGAAAACTCTTGAGGCTATCGAGGGCGTTGAGTCCGCAAAAGTAAGCCGCGAGAGCGGAACAGCCGAGGTTACTCTTTCGGCAGACGTTTCAGATGAGGCTCTCAAGAGCGCTGTCGAGGCTAAGGACTACAAGGTAACGGCAATCGACTGATTTGACTGAAACGAAATAAGCTCCGAGCATGTACCGCCCCAAAAAGTTAGACTAAAAATCTAACGATTGGAGGTCGGTACACAATCGGAGCTTTTTGTTTTGCATACGACTAAATTAAATGACGGGCTGTAATTCTGTTATCTTGAATACGATTATGATTGTGTGATATAATCTTGACAGTGTAAATTCAAACACAAATTTAACTAAGGTGTGGCACAAGGAGACAAATATGGTTACGGTTAAGGAATACAGAGGACATATCAGAAACTGGGAGGCGCTTTGCGAAGAATTAGGCATCTCAAAGGAGCTTTCACGTGAGGAAAGAGAGAAGAAAATTCTTCTTGCCGCTTATGAAAAATACGGCGGCGAAATGGCTCTTCGCATGCACGGTATGTTCGCTTTTGCGCTATATGATGACGAGAAGGACGAGCTTTTCTGCCTGAGGGATCAGTTCGGAACAAAGCCTTTCTATTATTATCTCACAAAGGACGGCAGACTTCTTTACGGCACGATGATTCGTGATATAATGGAAAAGGAAGGTTTCGAAAAGGAGCTCAACGAAAAGATGCTTCAAATCTACCTTTCGCTGACATATGTGGGCGGCGAGGATACATTCTTTACGGGTGTGAAAAAGCTTATGCCCGGTCACTACATGACCTTTAAGAACGGTGAAATTAAAATCACACGCTACTGGAAGCCTGAGTTCCACCCCGATGAGAGCAAAACTCTTGACGAATGGGCTGACGAAATACATTCGACCTTGCTCGGCATTATGAAGGAAGTAAAAACAGCTGACGAAACAGCCGAATCATTCCTTTCGGGCGGAGTTGATTCATCATATGTTTTTGCTGTATCCGATGCAGAAATGTCCGATTCCTGCGGATATGAGGAGGAACGTTTTGATGAGTCGCCGCTTGCCGCAAAGACAGCCGAAATTCTCGGCAGAAAGAACTCGAAGCTTATCATCACGCCGAAAATGTTCTTTGATACGGTTCCGTACACCATGTACAATATGGAGCAGCCGCTCGGCGACGCATCGGCAATAGTTTTCACACTCGGCTGCAATGCCACGGCAAAGCACACCAAGCTTTGTTACTCGGGAGAGGGAAGCGACGAGCTTTTCGGCGGCTACAACATGTACCGCAATGCCGAGCGTTACGGTGATAACCTCAAGAATTTCTATGTAGGAAACACCAACATCATGAAAGAGGACGAGAAAGAGAGAATTCTAAAAAGCTATGACCCGTCAGTACTTCCGATAAATCTTGTGAAGTCAATCTATGAGGAGAACGAGGGAATAGATCCGCTTTCAAAAATGAGTGATGTCGATATCAGAATTTGGCTTGAGGGCGATATTTATCTGAATGTCGACAAAATGAGCACGGCGGCTGGACTTGAAATAAGAATGCCGCTGACGGATACGAGAATTTTCGATATTGCTTCAAGACTTCCGTCCAAATACAAGGTGAACGAGACTCAAAACAAGGTTGCTTTCAGAACAGCGGCGGCAAAGGTTCTCCCCGAGGAGGTTGCTTTCAGAAAGAAGCTTGGATTCATAGTCCCGATAAGAATTTGGATGGCAGATTCAAGATACAACGGTGATGTCGTGGCAAAATTCAATTCTGAATACGCCGCAAAATTCTTTAATGTCGAAGAAATAAACAAGATATTCGATGCATATGTCAGCGGAGACAGCGACCTCTGGCGCAAGGTTTGGACGATTTACACC
>CAVKLS010000019.1:0-12909 GCA_963657025.1 bacterium
CGGCTTATGTTCCCATGGACGAGGCTCTAGGATTTTGTGCGCTTGATATAAGCGGAAGAGCATTTCTTGTTTTTAAGGGAGAGTTCCCAGAGGAGAGATGCGGCTCGTACGACACGTGTATGACTGAGGAATTTTTCCGTGCGGTTGCTGAAAACGCGGGTATCACACTTCACATTATGTGTGAGTACGGAAAGAATTCTCACCATATGATTGAGGCTATGTACAAAGCGTTCGCTTATGCACTAAAAGCAGGTTCAAGAAGAAACGAGAGCGGAAAGGTTATTTCCACTAAAGGCGTATTATGATGATATTTACAAGGCAGTGAGAATTTCGGCTGCCTTGTTTTTCGGAAAGGAAAAATTATGATTATTCTTCCCGCAATTGATATAAAAGACGGAAGCTGCGTCCGACTTTATAAGGGCGATTATTCCACTGCCGAAAAGGTTGCCGAAGATGCGGTGACAACAGCCAAGGGATTTGAGCATGACGGTGCGGCATGGATGCACATGGTAGACCTTGACGGTGCCAAGGCGAAAAAACCCGTTAACGACGAGCTTATTTTGAAGGTAAGAAACAACACCAAGCTTAATATCGAGGTTGGCGGCGGAATCCGTGACATGGCTTCGATTGAATATTATCTCGAAAGAGGAATAAACCGTGTTATTCTCGGCTCTGCGGCACTTCAGAATCCCGAGCTTGTCAGAGAGGCTGCGGCTAAGTACGGCAAGCATATAGCTGTCGGAATCGACGCACTGAACGAAATGGTAGCCGCTGAGGGCTGGGTAGAGAAATCTACCGTGAACTACATCGAGATGGCTAAGAGAATGGAGGATATCGGAGTCGAATACATCATTTTCACCGATATTTCAAAGGACGGAACTCTTTCGGGACCTAATTTCGACCAGCTTTCAAGGCTTAATGATGCCGTTTCGTGCAACATTATCGCAAGCGGCGGCGTAAGCAAGCTTGACGATATAATCAAGCTCAACGAGCTTGGCTGTTACGGTGCGATTGCAGGCAAGGCTATTTATTCGGGCGCACTCAGTCTTGATGATGCTGTGATTTCATCTCAGAAGGTAAGTGCTACCGTACTCAAGAAAAATGTTGCCGATGAGCTCGAGAGGTATTTCAAAAAAGCTGAGCTTATTCCCGCTGTCGTTCAGGAGAACTCAACGGGTGAGGTGCTTATGCTCGCTTACATGAACCTAGAATCGTTGAAGCGCACGCTTGAAACTGGTTACACGTGGTTCTGGAGCCGTTCCCGTCAGGAGTACTGGAACAAGGGCGCAACCTCGGGACATTTGCAGAAGGTAATTTCAATCACAAGCGACTGCGACGACGATACGCTGTTGATTAAGGTAGACCAAATCGGAGCGGCTTGCCACACAGGCAGACACAGCTGCTTCTTTAGAAATATAAAGTAAGGGTGATAATATGATAGATATTCTACGTGCGGAATACGAAACCGCAGTAACAAGACGAGAGAAAAAGCAAGAGGGCTCTTATACCTGTTATCTCTTTGAGCAGGGAATAGATAAAATTCTCAAGAAGTGCGGAGAGGAGTGCTCCGAGGTTATCATTGCTGCAAAGAACGGAAAAAAAGAAGACACAGTCGGCGAGCTTTCCGACCTTATTTATCATCTTGCCGTTCTCATGGCTAACGAGGGAATTAGCGTTGATGACCTTGAGGCTGAATATATCAAGCGCCACGAAAAAGAGGGAAACCTCAAGACCTTCCATAAGGTGGACAGAAATACCTGATGAGTGCTTTAAAGGAAAATCTTCCATGGGATTACAGAAAGCGGCTTTTGGAGTTCGTGAAGCCGAACACCAATCTTCTGATTATGGGCATTGAGGACGAAAAATTCACTCTTTCTCTCGATCATGATTTTGCGTTCACTGCCGTCACAGCCGACAAGAATGAGGACTTTGCAAAGCTTCTCGAGAGATACGGAGTTTGCGTTAAGGAGCAAGGCGACAAGCTTGATTTTGACGACGATACTTTCGACCTCGTGCTTAATTATCATTCGCAGTATGATGCGAGTGAGGTTAAGAGAGTGCTCAAAAAGGGCGGTCACTTTATCACGGAGCAAGTCGGCTCACGAGACAGAGAAGAGCTCAGAGACTATAAAGCCGACATCGAAGCAGACTATAATCTCGAGAATAAATCCGCGGAGCTTAAAAGTCTTGGCTTTAAAACGGTCTATACCAATCAGGCATACCCAATCATCTCGAATGACTTTGGTGAATATAAGCTTCACAGATTTATAATTGTGGCTAAGAAAATGAAACAGTAAACGGAGAGGACGGTTTTTGCCGCCCTCTTTTTGCGTTATGCTACAAAAAACCTATCTCAAAGCTATG
This sequence comes from bacterium, assembly GCA_963657025.1. Classification (GTDB taxonomy): domain Bacteria; phylum Bacillota; class Clostridia; order Oscillospirales; family Acutalibacteraceae; genus SIG603. The sequence goes on from CAVKLS010000019.1 coordinate 2,365, forward strand.
TTTGAGAGTTCTGATTTTAGAAATTCTTGTAATGAAATACAAAAGGTGCTAAAATAACGTCATATCAAAAGTTTAACCTAATTAGAGAGAATAATATGAACATAAAAAACTGGGAGGTTCTCCCGTTTGACAAAGCACAGGTGATATCACTCGTGGAGAAGTATCAGCTTCCCTCCGTGCTTGCCATGCTTTTTCAGGTGAGAGGCTTCACACAAAGTGAACAGATAGATGATTTGCTCGGCAGAACAGAAATTCCGACAGATCCTTTTGAGATAAAGGACATGGATAAGGCTGCCGACAGAATAATGCGTGCAATAGAAAATTTTGAAAAGATAGCGATTTTCGGCGATTACGATGCAGACGGAGTGACCTCCACCGCAATTATGTACACGTATCTTGAGCAGAACGGCGCAAATGTCGTGTGGTATATTCCCAAGCGTGAGGGCGAGGGCTACGGCATGAATATGCAGGCTGTAGATTTTCTGAAATCTCAGGGTGTCGAGCTCATAGTCACGGTGGATAACGGTATCTCCTCCGTGAACGAAATTGCCCACGCAAAGGAGCTTGGAATGGAAACGGTTGTCACCGACCACCACAGACCGCACGAAGTTTTGCCCGATGCCGTTGCCGTGGTTGACCCGTACATCGAGGGAAACGAGCACCTTGAGTTTCGAGATTATTCAGGCGCAGGAATTGCATTCAAGCTTATTCAGGCTATTGAAACCGAAATTGGCGATCCCGAGGAGCTTCTCGAGCAGTATGCGGACATCGCTTCAATCGGTATCATCGGAGATATAGTTCCGCTTGTCAGCGAGAACAGAAGAATTGTGCGCCGAGGACTAAAAAAGCTTGCCGACTCCGACAGAGTGGGCATTAGGGCACTTGTAGAAAAATCGGGAGCGGCAGATAGAAATCTCACATCGACAGCTGTTGCGTTCACGATTGTACCGAGGATAAATGCAACGGGAAGAATGGGAGATTCCGACAGGGCGGTAAGACTTCTCATCACGCATGACGAGGACGAGGCTATCTCCCTTGCGGAGCAGATTTGCCTTGACAACACGAACAGAAGAGAGGTCGAGGCGAATATCACTCAAAGTGTTATCGAATCGATCGAAAATAACGATGAAATTAAATATTCGAGAGTCATTGTGGTTGGCGGCGAGGGCTGGCACCACGGAGTTGTCGGAATAGTAGCCGCAAGAATTACAGAGCGTTACGGCAAGCCGTGCATGATTATAGCGGTGAACAACGGTGTTGCAAAAGGCTCGGGAAGAAGTGTGGAGGGCTTCAATCTTTTTGAGGCAATCACCGATTCTAAGGAGCTTCTTCAGAAGTTTGGAGGACATCCTATGGCTGCTGGCGTCACGCTTGACCCAAACAACATTTCCGCTTTCAGAGACTCGATGAACGCTTACGCAAGACTTCACTATCCCGTTATGCCGGCACAGACTATCACAATCGATCTGAAGCTGCAGCCGTCCGCATTGACCACTGCAATTCCGCAGAGCATAAGCGTTTTGGAACCGTTCGGAGCAGCCAACCCCGCTCCGCTTTTCGGTCTTTACAAAATGAAGCTTGAGAGTATAAACGCACTGGGCGGCGGAAATCACTTGAGACTTAACCTGACAAGAGGCGAGGTTGGAGTTTCGTGCATGAAATTCTCGACAGACGAGAAAAGCTTCCCGTATGAAATCGGCGATACGCTTGATTTGGCAGTTTCGCTTGAAAACAAAATGTTCCGCGGAGCCATGAGTCTGACGATACAGGTAAAGGAAATCAAAATTTCCGGTCAGGATATGAGCGAGCTCATTTCTTCCTGGAGAATTTACGAGAAGTTCAAGCGTGGCGAGGAGCTGACCGACGCCGAGAAAGAGAATATAAAGCCGACAAGAGAGGAGTTTATTCCGCTTTATAAGCTGATAAGGGTATCGGGCTGGAGAGCGGGACTTACTTCGCTTTTATCGAGAATGCCGAGCAGCATGAGTCTTGCGAAATTAAGGCTTTGTCTCGATGTTCTCAATGAGCGCGGACTCATCGCCGAGGCTGAGCACGGCGAGGCACTGAGCATAACGGCTTTGCCGACAAAGGGAAAGACCGATTTGTTTGAATCACCTATACTAAAAAGGCTGTAAAAGGCTTTTTCATATATACTTTTGTTAACACAAGAGCTGTTGTCCGTTTACAAGGAAGAAGGGGTGTAATGTATGGAAGTAAAAACAAGAACCTATGAAGAGCTTATTGATAAAATCAAGAGCAGTGATAAAGAATATGATTTGGCAAATATCGAGCGTGCCTACAAGACAGCCGAGAAGTGCCACAACGGACAGCTGAGGAAATCAGGCGAGCCGTATATCATTCATCCGATTTCCGTTGCCTATTTGCTTGTGGAAATGGGCATGGATTCCCAGTCCGTCATTGCAGGTCTTCTTCACGATGTCGTTGAAGACACGGATATGACCCTTGATGAGATTAAGAAGAGCTTCGGCGCCGATATCGCTCTTTTGATTGACGGTCTGACGAAAATCTCTCAGATTCCGTTTTCCTCACGTGAGGAGCTTCAAGCCGAGAACATCCGAAAGATGCTCATGGCTATGGCAGAAGACATCAGAGTTATCATCATAAAGTTTGCCGACAGAATGCACAATCTTTCCACACTCGAGTATATGACGCCGCAAAAGCAGCGTGACAAGGCACTCGAGTGCCTCGAGGTTTATGCTCCGATAGCCGACCGATTAGGTATCCGTGCTGTCAAGGAGTATATGGAGGATGTTTCTCTTCGATATATGGATCCCGTTGCTTACAACGAGATTGTCGCAAACCTTGAGTCACGCTCTACAAGCCGTCAGAACTTTATCAACAACACCAAGGCTGAAATAAAAGAAAGACTTGAGGATATAATCCCCGGTGCATACATCGAGGGAAGGGTTAAGAGCGTTCACGGAATTTACCGCAAAATGTTCGTTCAAGGCAAAACCTTTGACGAAATCTATGATATTTTTGCCGTGCGCGTAATCGTAGACACAATCACCGACTGCTACAATGTTCTCGGTGTTATCCACGATATGTACCGACCGATTCCCAACAGATTCAAGGACTATATTTCCACGCCTAAGGCTAATATGTATCAGTCGCTTCACACAACCGTTTTCGGCAAGGAAGGTATTCCCTTTGAGGTTCAGATAAGAACCTGGGACATGCACCACACCGCAGAGTTCGGTATTGCCGCACACTGGAAGTATAAGCTCGGCTTGCAGAACACGGGCAAGGACGATAACCTCGAAAAGCGTCTTGCGTGGATTCATCAGATGCTTGACAGTCAGGACAGCAGTGAGGATGTCACCGAGATTATCAGCTCGATTAAATCAGACCTTGTTCCTGATGAAGTATTCGTTTTCACTCCGAGAGGAGATGTCATCAGCTTGCCTGCCGGCTCAAATGTAATCGACTTTGCCTATGCGATTCATTCGGCGGTCGGTAACAGAATGGTCGGCGCAAAGGTCGATAAGAGAATTGTTCCGCTTGATTACAAGGTTAAGACAGGCGAGATTATCGAGGTTATCACGACCAAGGACGCAAGTCACGGCCCCAACAGAGACTGGCTCAGCCTTGTAAGAACGAGTGAAGCGAGAAACAAAATCCGTGCGTGGTTCAAGAAGGAGAAGCGAGAGGAGAATATCCTTGAGGGCAAAACCGAGCTTGAGAAGGAATTTAAGCGCAACGGTATAGTCATGAGTGACGAGCTCATGCAGTATATGCTCGATTCCATAGGTAAGCGACACAGCGCAACGAGTGAGGATGATTTCTATGCCGCAATCGGTTACGGCGGAATTCAGCTTTACAAGGTTATGCCCCGTGTGAAAGAGGAATATCAGCGCATAAATAAATCCAATGTCGATCAGGCTCCTGAGGAGATTATGGCTTCTCAGCCGGCACAGCGCATCAGCAAGAGAAAAGCGGGCGGTGTGCTCGTTGACGGCATCGATAATTGTCTTATCAAGTTCTCACGCTGCTGCAATCCGCTTCCGGGCGATGACATTATCGGATTTATCACAAGAGGCTTCGGTGTTTCCATTCACAAGAGAAGCTGCTCGAATGTTCCAAAGGATATGACCAAGACGCCTGAGCCTGAGCGCTGGGTAGCCGCTCACTGGGAGGGCGAGGTCAAGGAGGACTTCAAGAGCACACTGCACATCGTTGCGAGCGACCGTGCAGGACTTCTTGCAGATGTCACCATGCAGCTTTCCGCTATGCATATCTTTATCCATAACTTAAATTCACGAGAGATTAAAAACACATCGAATGCTCTTATATCGGCTACAATATCGATTAACGGTCTCGACCATTTACAGGCTGTTATCGACAGACTGATGAAAATCAAGGGCGTAATTTCAATAGACAGAAACTAAAATGAGTATTAATGTTACAACGCTGTTTTCGGACGGACTGCTTGACGAGAACAGCTATATTCTGACAGACACGCAGACGGGATATTCTGCGGTAATCGATCCCGATTTAATCCGTCACACGCCGAAGTATCTTGCAGACAATTATGACATAAAGCTGATACTTCTGACGCACTGCCACTTTGACCACGTTTATTCCGCAGAGGAATTAAGAAGACTAACAGGCGCAAAAATACTTGTGCATAAGGATGACGCAAAGGGTCTTCTCGATGCCGATATCAACCTTTCGTACATAGCGGGAGGAGAGACAATTAGCTTTTCTGCCGATGAAACTCTGGTTGACGGTGAGAAAATCAAGCTCGGCAATACGGAAATTCAGGTTTTGCACACACCGGGTCACACAAAAGGAAGTGTCTGCTTCCTCGCAGACAATGTTCTTTTCAGTGGTGATACACTTTTTTCAGGCTCGGTGGGAAGAACGGATTTTCCAAGCGGAAGCTTCTCGGATATGATGAAATCCATGGAGCGACTGAAAAAGCTTGACGGATTTCTGACGGTTTACCCAGGTCACGGCTCGAGCACATCGCTTGAGAGCGAAATTTCACATAATCCTTACATGAACGGAATGTTTTCATAATGATTTTATTTATAAGCGATGATTTTTTCCACTATGAGGCGGGCAATCTGGTCAGACTCTTTTTTCCGTATGACGAGCTTAAGGTAGCTTTAATCGGCGAAGAGGTAAATTCTAACGACGACAATAAAATAATCGCCGAAATTCACGGCGACGAATACACTTGCTCGATTGAGAGAAACGGAAAAAATCTCACGAAAAAAAGAACTCTCACAGATCACAGTGATGAGGAATACAACATAACAAGCACAATTTTTCTTGCTTTCTCGGAGTATTGCGGCTACATGCCCAAGTGGGGAATGCTCACGGGAATTCACCCGGTTAAGCTTTTTGCCGACTACAAGAAAAAGCTCGGCGAGGATGGAGCGGTCTCTCTTTTTGAGAACAGATTCCTTGTCAGCGAAGAAAAGACGGAGTTTTTGAGAAGAATAAGTCGAGTGCAGTCTCCCATTGTCGAGAGTATAGACGAGAACGATTTCAGTCTTTATATCTCCATTCCGTTCTGTCCGACAAGGTGCGCCTACTGCTCGTTCGTCTCGCAGAGCATAGAGAAGCAGAAAAAGCTGATTGCGCCTTATGTCGATAAGCTTCTTGAAGAAATCGAGTACACTGCCAAGGTGACCAAGGAAACAGGACTCAGACTCATTTCCGCTTACATGGGCGGCGGCACTCCGACTACGCTTAATGCCGAACAGCTGAAAAGGGTAATAAATAAAGTGTATGAATGCTTTGATATGTCGGCTTGCTCTGAATTTACGGTTGAAGCAGGAAGACCCGATACAATCGACCGTGAGAAGCTTGAGGCTTTAAGAGAGCTTAATATAACGAGAATCAGCATAAATCCCCAGACCTTGCAGGATAATGTCCTTGAGAATATCGGAAGAAAGCACACCGCACAGGATGTAATCGACGCATACCGTCTTGCACGTGAAGTCGGTATGGATAATATCAATATGGATTTGATTGCGGGACTTCAGGGCGACACCTACGAAAGCTTTGTCGATACTCTCGAAAAGGTGATTAAGCTTGCTCCCGAGAATGTCACGGTTCATTCGCTTGCACTCAAGCGCAGTGCCAAGATTTTCCACGAAGAAGAGACGAGGGATTATCACGGAAAGGGAAATCTAGCCGACGAGATGATAGATTATTCCGTGAAGAGACTTTCCGAGGAGGGCTACGAGCCTTATTATCTCTACCGTCAGTCGAGAATGATAGGAAATCTTGAAAACACAGGCTGGGCAAAGAAGGGCACGGCTTGTGCGTACAATGTCTACACAATGGACGAGAGCCAGACTGTCGTTGCGTGCGGTGCGGGCGGCGTAAGCAAAATCAAGGATCCTTATTCTGACAGACTTGAGAGAATTTTCAATTTCAAATATTCATATGATTATCTCGACAGATTTGATGAAATCATTTCGAGAAAGGACGGGGTGAAGGAGCTTTATGAGCAATTTCGCAAGCGGTTACATTAAATATATCAACAACCTCGAGCAGATTAACGATGCGGCGGTGTCAAATCCGCTGAAAATGATTACCGAGGTTGAGGATTCCTACAGAGACCATCTCGAGGATGTCGCGAGAAATATCCGTGCCCACCACGATAAAATAAAAATATGCATGCTTGCCGGCCCGTCAAGCTCGGGAAAAACGACAACAGCTCATTTGCTTCAGACCTATCTCAAGAATTTCGGAGTGAATGCATATATCGTTTCCATGGATAATTTTTATCTTGGCAGAGAGAACACTCCCAAAACACCTGAGGGCAAGCCCGACTACGAGACCGTAAATTCACTCGACCTCGAGAAGATAAGAACAACTCTCGCCGAGGCGGCTTGCTCGGGAATTATTCGGATTCCGCATTTCGATTTCGGCGTGTCGCATGCTGTCGGTGAGGATACCGTTATCGACCTAAAAGACGACGATATGATTATCATGGAGGGTCTTCATGCCCTGAATCCCATGTTCACAAAGGGAATACCCTCCGATAAGCTTATCAAGCTTTATGTAAGCGTTAAGCAGGATTTGGAGGATATCAACGGCGAGGTAATTCACGCTTCAGATATTCGACTCGTCAGAAGAATTGTACGTGATATGAAGTATCGCGGAAGTGATGCCGAGGAAACCATTTTGATGTGGGACGATGTCGTGGCAGGTGAGGACAAATACATAAGGCCTTACCGACTGAGTGCCGATTACACCGTAAATTCAATCCACATTTATGAGCCGTGCGTGCTCAGAGTCCCCGCAATTCCGGTGCTTAGAAAAATAGAGGAGAACAGCCCCGCTTACCGCAAGGCAAGAGAGCTTGACTCCAAGCTTATGAGATTTGAGCCGATTGCCACACAGCTTGTACCGTCAAAAAGCATGCTGAGGGAATTTTTAGGCCCGAAATACGATCTCGATAAGTGAAAAACGGCTCTATTAACCGAAAATTAACAATTAGAAGCTATAATAGGTTTGCAATTATCATCCGACTGTTATATAATCTAATTACAGATTATTCCACTGTTCAGATGTGGATTTAAACGAAATGATGCTTAATAAGCAAACTTTTATATGTGAAGGAGATACAAATTATGGGTATTTTTGACAACGTTTACGCAAGTGTAAAATCCTATGCTGATGTAGCGGGCAAGAAGGTCAACAAGGTTATCGATGTTTCCAAGCTCAGACTTACAATCAGCCAGATTAATTCAGAGATTTCCAAGAGATACGGCGAGCTCGGCGAGTATGTTTACGACTCAAAGAAGAGCGGCGACCTCTCCGAGGAGGAGATAGCTCTCAAGATTGCAGAGATTGACGATCTTTACGCACAGGTTTCCACAATCGCAAAGCAGATTGCCGAGATTGAGAACAAGGCTGTTTGCCCAGAGTGCGGCAGACAGATCCCGATTGATTCCGCTTTCTGTTCCTTCTGCGGCTCAAAGATTGAGCATCCGGAGCCGGAAGTAGAAGAGCCTGCTGACGAAACATCCGAGGAGCCTGTCGAGGTTGATGTTGAGAGCGAGATTGAAATCGTTTCAGACGAAGAGCCGACAGAGGAGGTTTCCGAAGAAGCTGCTGAGGAGACTGCAGAAGAGCCTGTCGAGGAAAAGGCTGAGGAGCCGACAGAGGAGTAATCCGCAGTTAAAATTAATTTTGACTAATAACATTTGGGGGAAGGAGCATTTATGCTTTAATTCCCCTTTTTGTTTTGATAAGAATAAGGAAAAATAGTATGCCTAAAAGTAAATCAAGCCAAAAGGTAGTTAAACAGAGCTTCATTCAGGGAGCACTCATCCTTACCTTAAGCCTTGCTATAGTCAAGGCGGTCGGAGCTTTGTTTAAGATACCTCTTGCAAACATCATTTCTGAAAACGGCATGGGCTATTTCGGAACAGCGTATAATCTTTATGCCGTTCTTTACAGCCTTGCCACGGCGGGATTTCCCGTTGCAATCGCACGACTTATCGCAGAAAATCAGGCGTTGGGAAATTATAACCAGATGCGCCAGGTAAAAAGAGTCGCATTGCCGATATTCCTGGTAACGGGCACTGTCGGTACGCTTTTGATGATTTTGGGAGCGATACCGTACACAAGGTATGTTCAAAATGAAGGTGCAGTCTACTCGATAGTCTGCCTTGCACCTTCTATCTTTTTCTGCTGTCTCGGATCTATCTACAAGGGATATTTCGAGGGCGTTTCCAATATGACGCCTACGGCGGTCTGCGAGGTTATCGAGGCGCTTTGCAAGTTTGTTTTCGGACTTTCGGGAGCACTCCTCACCGTTAAGTATTTCTCAAATGAGTTCAATGTTTACGGCACGTTTCTCGGCACTGAGGTCACAAGTCAAACGGCAATTCTCAGAACATATCAGTTTGCCGCTGCAGCAGCCATTCTGGGCGTTACAATCGGCACATTCTTCTCGTGGATTTACGGCTGGATTTACTATCACCGCCGTGGAACGGAAATCACAGAGGAGATGTATCTGCAGTCTCCCCCTGCCGAAAGCGGACGAATCGTTGCAAAAAAGCTCATCAAGGTTGCTGTTCCGATTGCCGTCGGTTCGCTTGTCTCAAGCTTTGCGGGTCTTGTCGATTCGAGCTTCCTTTTGAGAAGGCTGGGCGAGGTTGTCGAGAACAATTCAGAACTGATACTGAATATGTACAATGGCTCAATCCCGGTGGAGAATCTTGCCGATTTGAGTACCATTCCGAATTTCCTCTACGGATGTTACAACAACGGCTTGACCATATTCATGCTCGTGCCGACCGTCACAACGGCATTCGGCGTCAGTGCCTTGCCTGCTCTCGCTTCGTCTTGGGCTAAGGGAGACAAGGAGGACATCAAAAAGAGCATTGAGACTATCATGCGAATGACCTCTATCGTAACGATTCCGTGCGGACTCGGAATTACCTTCCTTGCAAAGCCGATAGCTTATCTTCTTTACGGCTCAACGGGAGCTGCCGACATTGTCGGAAGATGCCTCATTGTGCTCGGTATAGGTTCGATATTCTCCGCACTGAGCACACCGATAACCTCAATGCTTCAGGCGGTCGACAGAGCCGACCTTCCCGTTAAGCTTGTCGTGATAGGTCTTGTCATAAAGATTGCCGTTAACTACACTCTTTGCGGTATTCCGATTATCAATGTTCAGGGAGCGGGTCTCGGTTCGCTTTTCTGCTATCTTTTCCTGACGATTGTCGAGGTTGTCGCACTCAAAAGAATTACGGGCGTTAAGCTCAGCATGAGTCACACATTCTTAAGACCTACCTTGAGTGCGCTTATCGCATGCGGCTTTGCCTGGGCAGTAAATTTTGTGCTTGTCACAGTAGGCGTAAGCGCAAGAATTTCATGCTGTGTGGCAATAGTTGCCGCAGTGGTGATTTATGTTCCCGCAGTCATACTTTTGAGGGCAATTCCCAAGGATGATATGCTTATGATGCCAAAGGGAGAAAAAATAGTAAATACACTTGAAAAACACGGTTGGATAAGGTAAAATATGGATACTTCTGTAAAAAAGAAAAAATACACCATAGATGATTTGGTAGATGTAATGCATAAGCTCAGAGCCCCTGACGGATGTCCCTGGGACAGCGTTCAGACTCACGAGAGCATTCGTCGTGATTTTCTCGAGGAATGCTATGAAGCGGTCGAGGCTATCGATGAGAAAAGCCCCGAGATGATGCGTGAGGAGCTCGGAGATGTTCTTCTTCAGGTTGTGTTTCACAGCGTTATCGAGGAGGAGAAGGGCAATTTTGATTTCAGCGATGTTGTGAATGATGTTGCCGCCAAGATGATAATTCGTCATCCGCACGTTTTCGGCGATACTGCGGTAAAGAATGTCGACGAGGTTTGGAGCAACTGGGATGCCATCAAGAAGGAGACTAAGGGACAGTCTTCCGACAAAGAAATGCTCATGTCCGTTTCTAAGGCAATGCCCTCACTTATGCGTGGTCAGAAGGTTGTAAAAAAGGCGTCGAAGCTTGGAGTCGAGTACTCGAATAATCCGCAGGAGGATTTGAG
>CAVKLS010000019.1:12919-14971 GCA_963657025.1 bacterium
GACGAAAATGATTTAGGCCGAATGCTCCTTCTCATTTCGGAAATAGCCTTTAAAAACTCTTTTGACGCCGAAAAATCACTCTATGACGAGACAAACAGATTTATCGGACAAAATTTCTGAAAAACCTGAGAATTAGGCAGTTTTTTGAAATTATTTTTCTAATACAGAAATATAGGCTTGTTAGTTCGTAGTATAATTCAATTCGCTGTCGCTAATAAGCTAATAATACAAATCTATTTTGGAGGACCATAATAATGAATAAGACAGAATTAATCGCAGCAGTTGCTGAGAAGACAAATGTTAAGAAGAGTGATGCAGAGAAGGCAGTAGCAGCTGTTATCGATACAATCACAGAGCAGCTTCAGGCAGGCGAGAAGGTTCAGATTGTCGGCTTCGGCACATTTGAGGTTCGTGAGAGAGCAGCTCGCGCAGGCCGTGACCCAAGAACAAAGGAGACAATTGAGATCGCAGCTTCCAAGGCTCCGGCTTTTAAGGCAGGTAAGGCACTTAAGGACGCTGTTAACGGCTAATTGATTTCTTTATGATAAATGCGGCTCGGAAGTTTTTCCGAGCCTGTTTTTTTGGAGGTTAGTATGAGACTTGATAAATATCTTAAGGTTTCCAGAATAATTAAAAGAAGAACGGTAGCAAACGAGGCTTGCGACGCCGGCAGAGTTATCGTGAACGGAAGAGTTCAGCGTGCAAGCTATGACGTGAAAATAGGCGATGAAATAGAGCTTCAGCTCGGTGCGAGAAGCGTGAAGGCAAAGGTGCTTTCGGTCAATGAGTACGCCAAGAAAGAGGATGCTCCCGCAATGTACGAGATAATCGCGGAGTCCTGAGGAAAAGCATATGATACTTAACAAAGCAAGTCTTCATATTTTCGATTTCTCCTCCGATATGTGCGTACTTTCTAAGGCTTGTCTTAATTTTGTGCAGCCGGCAAACGGAGAATTCATAAATAAGCACATCGATAAAATCATGAAGGACCCCGACAGAAAGAAGGCTAAATTCAAGCCTGACAGTGCATTTCTCGATACGGCTAAGGCTTATGCCGAGAGCGGAAGGACAGAGGACGACCTCGTCATTTTGTCGGGAAGTATAGGTCAGTATCTTTTTGATAAGCTTAAAGAGACCGATGAGCCGTGCTCGTGCGACTTTTTAACGGCTGAGTTTAATGAGAACGAAATCACTCATATTGCGGTAATGCTTTTCAATCACAAAACAGCCTATACGCACAATGTTCTCACCACATCGGACGGCCCAGAATCGGAGGTTATCGTGCACCGTGCGATACTCTCGACAGGGGGAAAAGCTGACGCTTACGCCGTGGTGAACCTTGAGAATTTCTCCGTTATTTACAGCGAGAAGAAGAGAATAAGAAACGGTCAGGCGGCATATGTTCTTCGGGATGATATTCTCGGTGTCGAGGCTGAGGCTTCGTCACGAGAGGTAATCAAAGCTGTAAGCAAGGCGGCAGCCGAGGTAGCTGAGGAGCACGGCGAAAACACTGCTCAGGCTGTTGCTAAGGCAAGAAGCTTCATTTATGAGAGCTCAGCCGAGGGGGAGTACTTCGACCTTGAGGATGCGGCAGAAACGGTTTTCGGAGAGAACAGCAACATGCAGAGCGAATTCCGTGAGAAGTTAAACGAATCAAAGCTGCCTGAGAAGGTAAGCGTTGACAGAAGCTATGCGGAGAAGCAAAAAGGAAAGCAGAAAATCAAGACCGATACCGGAATTGAAATCAGCTTTCCTGCAGACTACGCCGACAGCTCGGATTACATCGAATTTATCAATAATCCTGACGGCACTATTTCGATTGAGCTTAAAAATATCAACAAGATAATCAACAGGTAAATTCTGTTGAGTCAAAAAATACGGACGAGTCAGCTTCTCAGCTTGCCTCGTCCGTATTCAATTCAGATATTTAAAATTAAATTAAACAGTTTCAACTCTGATTGTGTTTGTAGAGCCTTCCTTGCCGCTCTTGCCGCCTGTGAGAACAAGGCTTTCGCCCTTCTTGAGCTTAAGTACCCTCTTGGCGTTCTCGAT
>CAVKLS010000020.1:0-14658 GCA_963657025.1 bacterium
ATGTATGTGAATGTCGGCGGCGGAATTGTTACGCTTTACGACTGATACAAGTAACTAAAATCACATCTTTATCACACACCTCATATACAATGCAGAAAATTCCGACCCTGAAAGTCGGAATTTTTTGTTTTGCCGAAAGAATAAAAATGTAGTAATATATCTTTATCAAAAAGTTAAAGATTCAGAGAAACGGAGATTGAATTTGGGAAACACAGGAAATTTGATAGATGCGGTAGTGATACTCGGAAAAAAGGTGGATACAGACAGGGCAAAGAAAATCGCAAGGGATTTTTCGGCACCGCTTGTCGGAGAAATCCCAAATGAAAAGAATTCGAGATATTTTGTTATCGATAAAACGGGAATTTCATTTGTAAGCGACGGCAAAACGCTGAAGGGAGATTTCAGCCTGATGCTCAAGAGAGTGAGCGGCGGCCATTTGGCGCATGAGATAATCCTCAAGGCGGCAAAGCCGGAGGAAAATGAGAGGGCGATTGATTTTACGGCAGGACTCGGAGAAGATTCATTTATTCTGGCTGCGGCGGGATATCGTGTGGAGATGTTCGAGCATAATCCGATAACGGCGGTTCTCTTGAAGGATGCGCTTATCCGTGCGAAGAAAGACCAAAAGCTTAAGGAAATTGCCGAAAGAATGTCGCTTGCCGAGGGAGACAGCAAGGAGCTGATAAGCAGAATAGGCTATTTGCCCGACCTTATTTATCTTGACCCCATGTTTCCTGAGAAGAAAAAGAATGCGGAGACAAAGAACAAAATGCAGGTTCTGCACACGATAGAGAAGCCGTGTGAGGACGAAGAGGAGCTCATGCGTGCGGCTTTTTCCGCCAAGCCGAAGAAGATAGTCGTCAAAAGGCCGCCCGAGAGCAGCTTCTTGGCGGGAATCGAGCCGACATATTCGGTCGAGAGAAAAGCCGTGCGGTATGATGTTTATGCGGTGAGGGCTGACTGAAAGCTTGCTAAAATTCGGTAGCGGTGATAGAATAATCGGATAGATTGGCTTTTCACAATCAGCTTCATACTTAAGGAGATAAATTTTGAAATATAAAATAAAAACCGTAAGATTTTTCCGATTCGCAAATATAGCCTTGGCATTTTGCCTTGTTTTATCTTTTTCACTTGTCTCGTTTGCCGATGATACCTACACCGACGGCACGGATGAATATTATTCCGATGATACGGGTGATTATTACACAGATGACAACACCGATTATTATTCTGACGATTACTCTGATTATACAAACGAAGAAACCACAGATACAACAGATGCTACAGACGGTACCGATAGTACAGACAATACCGAAACAGGAACGACTGTAACCGAAAACAGCGAGAGTAGCGTCAGCAGCGACAGCAGTGACAGCAGTGGTAGCTCGGATGTTGCGGGAGCGGGCAGAAACGGTGCAACGGGAGAAACAAGCACGAGCTCGGGCGTGAGCGAATCCACCGACAAAACCTTTACGGACAACACCCAGCTTTCCGGTCAGCGTGAAAAAAGCGTAAATGTCACGGGCGTTGTGATGTGGGTGCTTGTCTTAATTTCCGTAATTCTGATAATCGTTTACATGATATTTGCGGACATCAGAGAAAGAAAGGAAAAAAGACAGAGACGCAGAAACAAAAATCCCAAGCTCATTATTTCGAGCGGATATGTCAGGAATCCGAATAATTACGACGATTTTGATGATTTCTGATGTTTTTTGATATTTTTGATAATTTTAAAGCAATGGCGAGGGCTTGGCGAAGAGCATGTCTGCCGATTGCTTGCAATTAAGAAAAACGGCTTATTTCAGCCGTTTTTTTGCCGTTTTGAAGGCTTTTGACTTCTGCAAAATAGTTGCAAATTTCTTTTAAAGAAAAATAACAGGCGTATATAGACGTAGAATAGTATCGTTGAAAATAGTGTACAGAGTTTTAAGATTTGATCTCGAAGCTTATTTCCGATAAGCATTTAAAAGAAATACAGAAAAAGAGGTAATTTTATGAAATTGAAAAAGAACGGCAGAAAATTATCCGCATTTCTTATGAGTGCGTTGATTTTTGCCACAAGCTTTGCATATTCCGCACCGACCGTTTCCGCTGAAGAAACACGCAGTGTGGAGGATATCGCAGCTGATCAGGCGGCTCTTGAGCAGGAGCAGGCTGATATTCAGGCACAGATAGATGCGCTCGACGCAGAGACTGCCGATGCAAACGAAAAGGCAGAGCTTCTTGAAAGCCAGCTTCTTTCCATTTCCAAGCAGATTGCCGCGGCAAACTCCGATATCGAGGATCTTGACGCAAGCATTAAGGAGCTTAACGAAAAGCTTTCAGCCGCAGAAGAAGAGTATGCCGATACTTTGGCTCTTTTCAAGGAGAGAATCAAGGCTATCTACAAGACGGGTTCTGTCGGAACTCTTGAGATTCTTCTCAACGCCGATTCCTACTCCGATTACATGATGAGACTCCAGACCATGCAGAGCGTTTCCAAGCACGACAACGAGCTTATGGAAAAGATGAATGAGTTCATGGAGGCTACCAAGGACACAAGAAGCGAGCTCAAGGATAAGAAAAAAGAGGTTGCCGAGCTTAAGGTAACACTCGAGGACAAGACAGAAGAAATCAATAAGCTTTACAGCGAAAATCAGGAGGCTTTGACCGAGCTTGCAAATAAGCGTGCAGAGGCTAATTCCTCACTTGACGAGGCTAACGCTTATGCTGACCAGCTTTATGCCGAGATGATTGCCGCAATGGCAACACCTGAGCCGACTGCCGCACCTACGGTTCAGCCGTCCTCAAACAGCAGTTCAAACAGCTCAAGCGACGATAAGAACACCAACGATTCTTCAAGCGGTGACGAGAGCGATGACAGCTCCGACGCAAGCGAAGACAGCGAACCTGTAATCGACGGTGACGATAATTCGGGAAATACCGATGAAGACGCAAACACAGACGACAGCAGCACCGACGATAATTCAGGCGGCGATGACAGCTACGACGATAACAGCAATAACGATAACAGCAATGACAACAGCAATGACAACAGCGGCGGATTTTCTCTGATTTGCCCATGCCCCGGATATGTTTATATCTCGGCAGGCTACGGCGGATATGAGGGCCACTACGGCACCGACTTTGCCGCAAGCTACGGCACGGCAATCGTTGCGGCAGCCGATGGTACTGTTTCTGCAGTAAACGACTCGGATACTTGGGGCTACAGCTGGGGCTACTATGTACTCATCTATCACAACGATGAGTTCTCCACACGCTATGCTCACATGAGTTCAATTGTTGTTTCTCCGGGAGAATATGTCACGGCAGGACAGGTTATCGGTTATGTCGGACTTACGGGTAACACGACAGGCCCGCACCTTCACTTCGAACTTTACCAGTGGGGCTCAAGAGTTGACGCTCAGGCTTACCTCTGATACAATATAGCTTAACCGCTTGAAGTAAAGGGTGAGCTTATTGAAGGAAAGTGAATTTTCAGAAGGATTAAAGAGCGGGATACCGATTGCCCTTGGGTATTTTTCGGTATCCTTTTCTTTTGGTATGCTGGCAGTGTCCATGGGTATGCCGATTTTGTCGGCTGTGGTTACGTCGGCGGCAAACGTGACGAGTGCCGGTCAGGCAAACGGTCTCACGGTTATGGCGGCAGGCGGCACGTTTTTGGAGCTTATAGTCTGTCAGGCAGTCATAAATTTAAGATATGCGCTTATGTCGCTTACTCTCTCGCAGAGATTGCCTGAGGGCACAAGCCTTGCACAAAGACTTTTTATGTCGTTTATGATTACGGATGAGATTTTTGCCGTGATGGCGGCAAGAGAAAAGCCGCTTAGCTTTAGATTTTATCTGGGGCTTGCTTCTTTGCCGTTTTTCGGCTGGACGTTCGGTACCTTTTTCGGAGCATTGTTCGGAAATATTCTTCCGTCAAACATAACGGCGGTTCTCGGTATTGCGCTTTACGGAATGTTCATCGCAATCATCATTCCGCCCGCAAAGAAAAACAGGGCGGTTCTCGTGTGCATAGCCTTGGCGGCGGCTTTGTCGGCAGTCATTTATTTTGCACCGATTTTCAGCTTCATTTCCTCGGGAATATCCGTGATTATCTGTGCGCTTCTGGCTTCGTGCTTCTGTGCGTGGAAATTCCCCGTTAAGGAGGCGAAAAGCGATGAGTAACGAAAAGGGCTTTATGTACTTTTTGCCGTACATTCTCGTTATGGCACTTGTGACCTATCTTATAAGAATGGTTCCGCTTACATTTTTCAGAAAAAAGATAACGAACCGTTTTGTTCTTTCGCTTCTGTACTATATTCCGTATGCGGTGCTAAGCGCCATGACTTTTCCCGCGATACTGTTCGGAACAAGCAGTGTGATAAGTGCGGCGGTCGGTCTTTTGGCGGCTGGGATAACGGCATTTTGCGAAAAAAGTCTTCTTACGGTTGCGCTGTCGTCGTGTGGAGCGGCATTCGTGGCAGAGCTTGTTCTTATGCTTCTGTGAATTGGCAGAATGAGCGAAATTTTTCGGCAATTGCTTTAAACTATCGCTCTAAACTATATTGAATAATTGTATCTTCTGTGCTAAAATAATTGTTCGGAAGATACAAAGTCACACAATCGACTTAACAAAAAAGGGATGATTATTATGAAAAAAAGTAAAAATCTTTTAGCATTACTTCTGGCGTCACTTTTAATGTTCTCTGTGATGAGTGTTACGGCATTTGCCGATGATTATTATCAGGATACAGGTGATGACTACAACTATGACGAATCATCGGATACGGGTGAATTCAGCGGTCAGGACCTCGATAATGACGGTACAAACGGCGGTTACAGCGGTTTTGACGGCGATGATGACAACATCAGTGATCTCAGCCCCGACAACAACGGCGACAGCACGGATTATTATCCCGACAACACGGATAATGACAGCAGCACCGATAACAACGGCGGCAACAATTACAACAATAACACATCTTCAGGCAGCGACAGTACCGCTTCATCCTCTTCGGACAGTGACAGCACGACTTCTTCGTCTTCGTCCTCGACAACTGTCGGCACTCTCAAGAAGGCAACAACTGCTCCGTCAGCTTCTCCTTCTACAGATTCGAGCTCTTCCGAGGCAAGCAAGAGCGATAACTATCAGACTATCGGTCAGGTCAAGAGCAATAAGTCAGGCGGCTTAGGCTCATTTGCCACTATCGGAATCGTTCTTCTCGCAGTCGGTGTAGTCGGTATCCTTTCCGTTATCGTCTGGTCGATTGCTTCAAAGGCAAGAGATAAGTCCGATGTTGAGGAGATTTACGAGACTGTCGGAAATGCTTCAAGAGGCAATTCCGATTACGAGCAGGCTCCGAGACAGAGACGTTCAGGCGATCAGTATTCCTATGACGATAACTACGCTTACGTATCGGCAAAGGGCAGAACAGCTCAGCGCCCCGTTAAGCAGTCAAGACCGTCTCAGCCTCAGAATCGTCCTCAGAGCTCACAGCGTCCGCAGCAGAGACCTCAGCAGACTCCCCGTTCTTCTTCGGATGCTCCTATGAGACCGAGCGCTGCTGTTAACAACAGAAGACCCACAAACTCTCAGGGCTCTTCCGCTCAGAGAAGACAGAGTTCTTCTTCGAGACCTGTTCAGAACACACAGCGTCCGAGCCGCCCCGCACCAAAGAAGGATATTTCCTCCTATGATACAAAGGACATTGACGCACTTCTCAATGATGTTCTCAACGATAAGTAAAATAAAAAATTAACGGTGCTCGTTTGAGCACCGTTTTTTGCTGCTGTTTTGAGTATCAGAGAAGTGTTCTTCTGAGCTCCTCGCCCGAAAGCGGTGAGAGATAAGCAGGAGCGATATCAAATACGCTGCATGCGCCGCTTTTTCCCTCATTTGAGAGCTTATAAGCAGCTCTTGCATATGCTGTGAGAACGCTTGAAGTGAACTCGGGGTTTGAGTCAAGCTTCAGCGAATACTCGATGATATGCTTGTTTTCGCCCGTGTTACCCGAGCGGATAACGAATCCGCCGTGCGGAATGCCCGCATGCTTCTCGTTTAATTCTTCCTGAGAGATGAAATTGACCGTGGTGTCGTAGTCAGAGAAGTAATTCGGCATGGTCTTGATTTCTTCCTCAATCTTTTTAAGGTCGGCACCCGGCTTAGCAACGACGAAGCACTCTCTTGTGTGCTTCTGACGGGTTGTCAGCTCTGGATTTTCTCCGTTTCTTACCGACTCGATTGCCTCGGGAACGGGAACGGTGTACTGTCTTGCGTCCTGAACGCCCTCAATTCTGCGGATGGCGTCAGAGTGACCCTGAGAAACGCCTCTGCCCCAGAAGGTGTAGTCCTTTCCGTCAGGAAGAATACAGCCTGCCAAAATTCTCTGAAGTGAGAACATGCCGGGATCCCAGCCGACAGAGATAACGGAGACGTTGTTTCCGCTCTTTGCGGCTTTGTCTACTTTTTCGAAATACTCGGGTATTTTTGCGTGAGTATCGAAAGAATCGATAGTGTTGAACATTTCTGCGAACTTTGGTCCCTGAACGGGTAAGTCTGTTGCGCTACCTCCGCAAAGAATCATCACATCGATTTTTTCTTTCATTGAGGATGCGTCGTCAATGTGAAGAACAGGCACATTCTCGCTCTTGATTTTGAGTGAGGACGGGTCTCTTCTGGTGAAAACGGCAACAAGCTCCATATCGGGAGCGGCGTTCACTGCCTTTTCTACGCCACGGCCTAAATTACCGTAGCCTACAATTCCGATTTTAATCATGGTTATTCCTTTCTTTTTTGGTATGACATAAAAATATATTGATATTGTAGCACAAAAAGCAAACGGTTAGCAACAACAAATCACAGATTGACATAATAACAGATTTTGCATTTTGGTGCGATTAATTCGCTTGACGGATATATATATTTGATATAAAATGTAATTTGCGTTAATATGGGCAAATTTTGATTAATTGTCGAAAAATACAAGTTGGTTGACAGTGCCTTTGCCGAATCGGCAGAAGTGAAAGGCTTGTATTTTGCGGCAGTATCTTACTAATAAAACTGAGGAAAAAAGAAATGGTTTTTGCGGATCTGTTTTTTATTTACTGCTTTTTGCCGGTGTGCATAATTTGCTACCTTTGTGCCAAAAAGCTGAAGGCAAAGAATATTGTTCTTTGCGTGTTCTCCCTGCTTTTCTACGCATGGGGCGAGCCGACATGGGTTTTGCTTCTCATATTCAGCTCGGCGTTTAACTGGTTTATCGGACTGCAAATAGGGAAGTATCGGGGCAAGGTGCTCTCCAAGTGGATAGTCACGTTCGGCGTGGCGGTCGATATTGCTCTGTTGCTTGTCTTCAAGTACACGGGATTCTTTGTCGAGAACCTCAACGCTCTTTTCAGAGCAAGCATTCCCGTTCCGAACATCACGCTTCCTATCGGTATCTCGTTCTTCACATTTCAGGCTATCTCGTACATAGTCGATTGCTACTGGGACGCGGTCAAGGTTCAGAAGCACTACTACAAGTTTTTGCTTTATCTCTCGCTTTTTCCACAGCTTATCGCAGGTCCTATTGTCCGATACAGCGTTATCGAGGAGGAAATCGACCACAGAACGGTAAGCCCCAACGACCTTTGCGAGGGCTCGATGAGAGTTATTCAGGGACTTGCAAAGAAGGTTATCCTTGCAAACAACCTGAACTCCATTGTCGATACATTCTTCGGCTCAGACCTTGCGAGTGTTTCGGTTATAGGAACATGGTATACGGTCATCGTCTATTCGCTGTATGTTTACTTTGACTTCAGCGGCTACAGTGATATTGCAATCGGACTCGGAAGAATGTTCGGCTTCCACTTTGACGAGAACTTCACTCATCCGTTTGCATGCAAGACCATTGCCGAGTTCTGGCAGAGATGGCACATCTCGCTTGGCTCGTTCTTCAGAGATTATCTTCTCTATGTTCCGATTTTCGGAAAGCCGCGAAAGTATCTCGGACTTTTCCTCGTCTGGTTTTGCACCGGTATGTGGCACGGTGCCGCTTGGAACTACATCCTTTGGGGACTTTATTTCGGCTGCTGGATTTTCTTCGAGCAAAAGCTCGGAAAGAAGGTTCTCAAGAAGTGGCCGATTTGGTGGAAGCATATTTATTCCAAGCTGATTATCATCATCGGCTTCGGTATCTTCAAGTTTGAGGATTTGAAGCAATTAGGTCAGTTCTTCCTTAACATCACGGGAATTAACATGATAGTGAACAAGGCGGCTTTCTTCGATATGGTCACTTTGTCGAATATGAAGGACAATGTTTTCCTCGTGCTTGCCGCAATGATAATCTCAATGCCCGTACTGCCTAAGATTAAAAGCTTTGTTCTCGACAACAAGAACCCCACGGTTTATGCTGTCGGCAGATTCAGCGCATTGGCAGGCTGTCTTGTTCTGCTCGTGGTTGTAAGCATACTTCTTGTCGATACAACAAACAATGTTTTCCTCTACTTCAGGTTCTAAAAGGTAATTTAAATGGACGATAAATTTAACAACAATGCAGGCGGTGAGGATTTGAAAATCGAGGTGAACGATCTCTTCTCGAATTTCAATTCGTCAGACGGCGAGAATAAGCCCGAGACGCAGCCTGTAGATCTTGAGAGCATCAATTTCGATGCCCTCGACCAAAACGAAAATAAAACTGTCGGTGAAGAAGTCTATGCCGATACCACAGATAAGGTTGTGGCTTCCTCCGATGACGATTACAGCGATTTTGACTTTGGCGATTTCAATATCGACGATATGCCGAATTACGACACTCCGTCCGATTCTACACCTTCGGACAGTGGTTCGGGTGCATCGGATTACGATGATTTCGATTTCGGCGATTTCGAGCTTGACGATGCTCCGAAAAAGCCTAAAAAATCACCGAATGAGAAGAAGAAAAAGCTCTTGGAAATGAGAGTTTCACTTCTCTCGCTGATGATACTCATTCCGTTTTTCTGCCTTGGAATGATATATATGCTGTTTTTCCCAAAATCCAAGGTTTCTCAGATTGAAAAGAGAACGCTTGCTTCGTTCCCAAGCTTTTCAATTTCAAATTGGTTCTCGGGCAGCTTCACAAGCGGAATAAACGAGTGGTTCACCGATACTGTGCCGAACCGTGACGCACTTAAAAATGCAGGATACGACATTAAAGCGGTTTTCGGACTTCCGTCAAGTGACGACGATGTCATATTCGTCAACAACGCAACAAAGAAGACGGGCGACACCGATACTTCATCATCTTCATCGGAAAGCTCGGATACAAATACAGACACAGCCTCTGACAGCACGGATATCACTTCGACAGAGACAAGCTCGTCCGAGACATCTACCGCACAGACAACGGGCGGAACGGAAATTTCCGACGCAACCCTTGACGGCTCTGCGGGAAGAAGAAGTGTCCATATAAAAATCGGTACGATTGCCGACACCGAAGAGGATCAGACCGACTTCACAAAGCAGGACGACGAGTTCGACTGGTCGGACGGTCTTATCATCGTTCAGCAGGAGGGCCATTACCGTGTTCTCGGACTTTTCGGAAACGGTGACGATACATCGTATGTCACGGCTTTGAATCAGTTAAGAAAAGAGCTTGATTCAAGCATCAATATCTGGAATATGCCGTGTCCGCTTGCAAGTGAGTTCTATACTCCGGCAAACGCACTTGAATATACCGCAAGCCAGAGCGACCGCTTCGATGAGATTGCTGGTGAGCTCGACAGCGGAATCACTTCTCTCAATATTTGCTCGGTTCTTCAGAAGCACACCGAGGAGGATATTTACCTCAGAACAGACCACCACTGGTCACAGCTTGGTGCTTACTACGCAGCGAGAACCTTTGCCGAGGCGGCAGGCGTTGCCTTTGCGGATAAGGATACCTTCGAGAGCGGTGTAAACGAGGGCTATGTTGGCTCTTATTACGGCTACACTCAGGACTACCGTGTTCTCAATGACCCCGAAGACTTCCCGTGGTGGAAGCAGAAGGAAGACGTCACTACCTACTACTACGACAGAAACTTCGAGTATCAGTACACTGGAAATCTCTACATGGAGACAGATACTGCAAACTCCTACATCATGTATATGGGCGGTGACGACCAGATTGTCAAGGTCACAGGTACCGCAAACAACGGCAGAAAGCTTATCATCGTCAAGGATTCCTACGGCAATGCGGAAATTCCGTGGTATGTCGCATCGTTCGATGAAATCTATGTCGTTGACCTCAGATACTTCAACCTGAACTTCGTAGATTTTGTAGAGTTCACAGGTGCAACCGATGTTCTCTTCAGCATGTGTTCCTACTCCGTCGTCGGCGGCAATGCCGATAACCTCACAACAATGCTCACTCAGAACAAGGGTGCAACCATTGTTGACGAGGCTTTGACAAGCACAGACACAGATTAAGGCAATGGTGAATAATATGAAAGAACTTGAATATCCGTTTGATTCCGGTTATATAATCAACAAGAAGAAGTCTATCAAAAAGGCTCTTCTTGCTGACGGAAGCAAGAGAATTAAGAAAAAAATCGCTGTTTTCGGTGGCTCGACAACGGCAAATATCGTAAGCATTCTGGAGCTCTTTTTGCTGGATTACGGTATTGAGCCCGAGTTTTACGAGTCGGAATACGCTCAGTATTTTCAGGACGCCATGTTCCCCGATGAGTCTCTTCTGAAATTCGAGCCCGATATAGTATTTGTGCACACATCCTACAGAAACATCACAAACTTCCCCGCTATGACGGATTCTTCGGAAGAGGTTGAAGCAAAATTTAACGCCGAGTGCGAGAAGTTCCGTGCAATGTGGGAGAGCATTAAGGAGAAATTCCACTGCCCGATAATTCAGAATAACTTCGAGATGCCGCTTTACCGCCTTCTCGGAAACCGTGACGCCTGGGATATTCACGGCAGAGTGAATTTCATCACAAGACTTAACGATTATTTCTATTCCTACGCAAGAGAGAACGAGAGCTTTTATATCAATGACCTCAACTTCATCTCTGCCGACTACGGTCTTAAGGAGTGGTCAAATCCACTTTTCTGGAATATGTACAAGTACGCTATGTGCTTTGAGGGCATTCCGTCCTTCTCGTTCAGCGTTGCCAATATCATAAAGTCGATTTTTGGCAAGAACAAGAAGGCACTCGCACTCGACCTTGACAACACCCTTTGGGGCGGTGTTGTCGGTGATGACGGTGTGGACGGAATCGAGATTGGACAGGAAACGGGAGTAAGCCAGTCTTACTATGAGTTCCAGAGCTATGTCAAGGAGCTCAAGCAGCTCGGTATTGTCCTGACAGTCTGCTCGAAGAACGACCACGAGAACGCCATAGCGGGGCTCAATCACCCCGAGGGCGCACTCAAGCCCGATGATTTCGTTATCATCAAGGCTAACTGGGAGAACAAAGACAGAAATATCGCCGAGACTGCGGCGGAGCTGAATATCGGTCAGGATGCGATAGTTTTTGTCGACGATAACCCTGCCGAGAGAGCAATTGTTTCCGCTCAGATAAGCGGTTGCGCCGTACCCGAGATGGATGGCGTCGAGAACTACATCAACACCATAGACCGTTCGGGCTTCTTCGAGGTGACAAGCTTCACAGCCGACGACCTCAAGCGCGGCGATATGTATAAGAAGAATGTTCTTCGCAATCAGCAAATGGCTTCATTCGGAGATTACGGCGAGTATCTCAAGAGTCTTGAGATGGTCGGCGAGATTGCCGATTTCAAGCCGGTTTATATCGCAAGAATAACTCAGCTTACCAATAAGTCCAACCAGTTCAACGTGACAACCAAGAGATACACTTCGACAGAAATGGAGGAGGTTTTCGAGAGTGACGAGTACATCAGACTTTACGGAAAGCTAATCGACAAATTCGGCGATAACGGCGTTGTTTCCGTTGTGATTGGAAAGAAGGACGGCAAAAACCTCAATATGGACTTGTGGCTTATGTCGTGCCGTGTTCTCAAGCGTGATATGGAGCTTGCAATGCTCGATAAGCTTGTTGAAAAGGCAAAGGCTCAGGGCATCGAGAAAATCACAGGCTACTATTATCCCACTGCCAAGAACAAGATGGTCAAGGAGCTTTACGGCACATTCGGCTTTGACAAGGTGAGCGAGGACGAGGACGGAAATTCCGTCTGGACGCTCGATATAACGAATTACGAGAACAAAAATAAATATATTGAAGTAAAAGAAGAAATCTAACGGAGGATTACCATGGACGCAAAGGTTCTTTTTACAAGATTAAACAGAGTTTTTCAGGACGTTTTTGATGACAACAGCATCAGAATCACTCCCAAGACAACCGCAAACGATATTGACGACTGGGATTCACTCGAGCATATCACACTCATCTCCGCTGTTGAGAGAGAGTTTGGCATGAAGTTCAAAATGGGTGAGATTTCTTCCATGAAGAATGTCGGCGAGATGGCTCAGATTATCAATCACAGAGCAACAAAGTAATAAGTAATAAGCAATAAAAGCTAAAAATTAAGGGTGCCGAGTCGGCACCCTTTTTTCGTTTGTATTTGCGTGTATATATGTGTGTATCAGGTTCTTTTGAGTTCTCCTGTTTTCAGGTCTTCCTCGGCAATGCGTCTGAGCTCGGCTCTTTTCTTCTTTCCCGTTGGAGTATAGGGGAGAGAGTCGACGATTTTTATGTATCTCGGACGCTTGTAGGCTGACAAATCCGGATGAGCATGGCAGAAAGCGGAGATTTCCTCGGCGGTAACGCTTGGGTCGGTGACCTTCACATAAGCCGCAACCGCCTGACCGCGAAGCTTGTCGGACACACCGATTACAATGCAGTCGTCTACCTTCTCGTGCTCGAGAATTGCGTTTTCAACCTGCGTGGGGTAGATGTTTTCGGCGGCGCAAACGATCATATCGTCCTTGCGGCCCTTAATGGTGATGTAGCCGTTTTCGTCCCATACGCCCAGATCACCCGTATACATCCAGCCGGAATAGAATTTCTTTTCTGCTTCCTCGGGAGCGTTATAGTAGGTGTAGGTTCCCTTTGCGGGACTCCAGATGATTATCTCGCCAAGGGACTCGTTGTCCTTTTCGACTGTCTCGGACGGTTCGGCTTTCTTGTCGTCATAGACCTTTACGACTCTTGTTTCGTCATCAATGCAGCTGCCGCCGACCGTGCCGGCAAATTCAGGCAAATCAAACGGTCTCAAGAAGCTGTTCCAGAAGGTTTCCGTTGTGCCGTAGCCGTTGAAAATTCTCGGAGTGAGAGTTCTCATGTATTCCTCGCAGGCGTTCTTCTCAAGCGGTGCGCCCATGGTGACAAGTCCACGGAGCGAGCTTAAATCAAATCCGTGCTTTTTCTGTGCTCTTGCGAGCATCTCGAGAGTTGACGGTGCGCCCATAAGATAGGTGATGTGAAGATCCTCTGTCCACTTGAGGCACATTTTCGGCTGGAAGTTGCGAAGAACTGTGACAGCCGCACCGACATAAAGGCTGGGACCGGGTCCACCGCTGTGTGCGCCGCCTCGGTGGAACCACGGGGTCATATTCATGGTGATGTCGTTAGGCTCAAGCGGATACTGCATGATGACATCATGAGCGGAGAGAACCTCGTTTATATCGTTTATCGGACAGCTTTTCGGAAGTGCTGTTGTTCCCGATGTGCAAAGTCTCAGCACCTCGTCATAGATATGAGAAACAAAGTCCTTCTCGGGATTTTCTGCCGATGCGCTTTTAACATAGTCTTCGTATGAGAAATGACCTGTCGGCACATCCAAGCCCTTAAGGTTATCTACCATGACGAGAACCTTCGGAGGATTTTTTGCGAGAGACACCGCCTCGACTATCATATCTCTGTGCTCTGCGGAATAGAGGAAAGCCTTCGGCTTATTGTGGTCGATGAGCTTTGCCATTTCTCCCGGGGCAAGGTTAAAGTTGGCGGGATTCAGTATAGCTCCGATTTTTCTTGGGCCAACATAAGAAAAAACAAATTCGGGGCAGTTGAGCATTGCCGACATGACAACATCGTTTTTGCCGATGCCGTCTGCTTTCAGTGCGTTCGCAAGGCGGTTCGCCTCGGCATTCAGCTCCTTGTAATTCCAGCTTCTTTCGGTCAGCGGATCGAGAACGGCGGTTCTTTTCGGGTATCTTGCGACATTTCGCATAAATCCGTTCAGCCAGGTGTATTCATGCTCAAATGTTTCTATGAACATCTTGTCGTCATAGGTTCTTGCCATAGTTTTCTCCTTTACGGGTGTGTTTGATATTTGAAAAATTCTTTTAGAATTGAGATATGTCTGAGATAATTAGTTTCGTTAACTATTTTAGCAATGACAACGGATTTTGTCAATATGTTTTGAGGTTCTGAGGATTAGGCAAAAAAGAGCCCCCGACTGCGGGAGCTCTCAAAAGCTGTGAAATTTTGACTTAGTCCTGTTTTGAATCATACCTCGAGAGGAACGCTGTTTTCGTTCTCACCGAGAAGCTCCTCAAGAGTAAGAGCGGAGTTGTCTGCCTTTAGAAGCAGAGAGCTGTCACTCTCGCGGTTCTTGTAATCTGTTGCACTTATTGACTCTTTGTCAATACCCGAATAGGTGATGGTCGTGTCTGACGGCTGAATCTCGAAAACGCATCCCACGATTGCGGCTGATATCATAACGAATACAGCGGTCAGAATATATGC
>CAVKLS010000021.1:0-4227 GCA_963657025.1 bacterium
CTATCAATGAGCTGAACAGCGAAAACGGATATAGCCTTAAAGTGGTGGACGAGAAGCCGAGTAAAGCAAGGTTTACGGCAAGCGTAGAATTAAGTGTTTCTACTGGTTCTACACCAAGCAAAGAAACTTTGTATGACTATCTCAAATATGAAGTTTGGTGGGGTGCACAAGTCGGATTTGTTTATATTGATGATACAGTAAGTTTTTCTGACAGTAGCACAAGTTATACCTCACAAGGTTACATTACATACAACATTTACTTTGCGAACAGTGAAGAAACTTCCAATAAAAGCACAAAGAAAGTACAGATAGACAATGATAAGATAACAATTATCAATGAGGACGGAACGGAAGTAATTGAAAACAATTCTTCTGTATCTGAAGATACAGAAGAAACTGTAAACGGTGAAGTTTCAGAAGATGTAGAAAGTTCTGAAACAGAAGAAAGTTCTGAGGTTAGCGAAGAAGTAACGGAAGAAAGTTCCGAAACAAGCACAAGCGAGGTTGAAACAGAGACTTCAAGCGAACCGATAACAGAAAATACTGAGCCGACAGAATAACGGCAGAAGAATAAGCAAAAGGACTTTTGAGAAATCAGAAGTCCTTTTTGTGTTTTGGAGGGAATTAATTATGGATGGCTTTTTATTTTTTGACGCAAAGGCCGTAGGGGCGACCTTCGGTCGCCTAAGCACGCAGATGGGTGGGGAAGCGTCAAATTTGCGACCGAACGCAAAAAATCCGATAACCAAACGGTTATCGGATTAACTGGCGGAGAGTTAGGGATTCGAACCCTAGGTTCCTTGTGGGAACACAGCATTTCGAGTGCTGCACCTTCGACCTCTCGGACAACTCTCCATATATTGAATTTTCGATTGATACACAGACAAAATGTCCGTCAACCGACTGTTTAATTTTAATATCTTCTTACTCATTTGTCAAGGAAAATTCCTTTTGCTTGACTGATTTTATAAGAAATAGTAGAATATAAATGTAATATTATGTATTTCAAGGAGATATTGATATGTCTATAAAAAAGCTTTCGGCACTTCTTATGGTGCTTATCCTTGTTTTGTCGAGCTTTGCAGGATGTAAATCAAGCGTGGACGTCGATAAGGACGGCACGGCGGATTTACAGAACTACCCCGTTACCGTAAATGAAGTAACGATTGAGTCCAAGCCGAGCTCGGTTGTTTGTCTGAGTGCATCTTTGGCTGACGCAATTCTCGCTATGGGCTATGAAACAAGCCTTAAGGCGGTTTCTTCCGATGCTACTCAGGATGATTTTTCCACGCTTACTAAGGTTGACGCAAGCGACGCCGACGCGATAACGGCTCTTTCCCCCGATCTTGTCATCGCAGAGAGTTTTTCCGACGACATGAGCTCCAAGCTTACCGAGGCGGGTGTTAAATTTGTTGCGATTTCCGCTTCAAGCTCAAGATCGGATTTTGAGAGACTCTATACTCAGCTTGGTTCTGTTCTTGCGGGCGCAAACACGGGCTACAAGAACGGTCAGGACACGGCAGAGAGCATTTTCACTTCTCTTGACGATTTATCGAGAATCATTCCCGAGTCAAAGACAATTCTGACTGCCTGCTACCTCTATGACGACGAGTCCAAGGCTGCAACGGGCGACACATTAATCAGCACTGTTTTTGAGTATGCGGGTCTTACCAATATATTCAAGGGCTCTGAGGGCGGCACATTTGATTTTGAAAATCTCAAAATCGGAAATCCCGACTATATTTTCTGCGACACGGGTGTCAAGGATAAAATTATGAACAACGAGAACTTTGCTTCTCTTAAAGCCGTAACAAACGGAAATGTTTACGAAATTCCTTCAAGCGAGATTGAGTGGCAGGGCAGAACGGTCATTACTACGGCTACAAGCATTGCCGCAATTGCTTATCCGAGCCTGACAAAGGAGACAAGCACGACTGTCGAGTACAGCGGTGACGAGTCCTCCGACAGCAGTGAGGAGTCATCTAAGGAGGAATCTTCCAAGGAAGAATCAAGCAAGGACGAGTCTTCTAAGGAGGAGAGCTCCAAAGAAGAGTCTTCAAAGGCTGAAAGCTCTGAGGAATCAAGCGAGGCAACACTTGAGGATACTGAGGGACTTCAGGCGGGACTTGATAACGATTATTCCAAGGTAATTGAGGTTCAGGAGAAGTTGGCTGAGCTCGGTTATCTCGACAACAGCTATGACGGATACTTCGGTGAGGCTACCGAGGAGGCTGTCAAGGCATTCCAGAAGGCTAACGGAATCAAGGACAACGGTGTTGTCGGCGAGAACACGCTGAATGCACTTAATTCAGATAATGCTGTGAAGGCAAATTAACAGAATATAAGAATCATTTGAATTCTCTTTTAAGTTTCCCGACCACCGAAAAATCACGGTGGTCGGGATTCTTTTTGCTTTTGTGATATGTGCGCATTATATGCGTAGTATGTTCGCTGATATTACTTGTCATAATCCGAAAGCCGTGATATGATAAATCAATACAGAAAAGAAGAGGTGCATTTATGGAGAACAAGCTGTCTGAAAAGGTTTATGATTCTATTCTGAAGGATATTGTCACGGGAGAATATTCGCCGCGGGATTTTATCAGTGAGGCACAGATTGCCGCAAAATACGGTGTGAGCAAAGCTCCTGTTAAGGAAGCCATGCATATTTTGGCAAGCGAGGGCTTTTTGGTCAGTTACCCGAAGCGCGGCTATATGATTAATGTGTACACACCGGAGGAAATAAACAAAATTCAGGAAATCCGCCGTGTTTTGGAAAGCTTTGCGGTGAGGAAGGCAATCAGTGTTGCGTCAGATGATGAGCTGAACGCACTGCGCTTCTATCACGAAAAGGAAGAGGTGAATTATCGTCCCGACCAAACAATCAACACAAGGTTTCATATGGGACTTGCAAAGCTTGCTCACAACAGCTTTTTGGAGGAGACGCTCTATCCGCTTTTGATAAAGGTCTCGGCGTATAACATAAAGGGAGATGCCGACACTCAGAATTTCGACCGAATCGTGGACTCCTTGCTCGCAAGAGATGAAGAATTGGCAATAAAATATTTGCTCGATGATGTGTGCTTGATTTAAGCGAACATCACATTTCAGCATAAATAAATTTACCGAAAATAACCGAATTGCTACCGTTTTTCACGGTTTTGCGGTCGGTTATTTCTTTTTTGCTTTAAAGCATTGACAAACTGATATTATCAGTGGTATTCTCAACTTGTAACTGATGATATCAGTGATATGTTAAGAATGATTTTGACTTAAAAAAATAAATTTGTCCAAAAAAGAGAGGGAAAGCCATGAAAAATAAAGAAAGAAATATTGAGGAAATGAGAAAGCACTTTCCCGTGACAAAAGAGTGGGCATATTTTGAAACTGCGGGAACAGGGCTTGTGCCCGACTTTGTCTATAACGGTGTGATAAGATATATGGACGGTCGTTATCTCAAAGGAGGAGATTCCGCTTGGCTTTATGCGGACGGTGAGGTCGGAACGCTCGAGATGATGCGGCGTTCCAAAAATGCACTTGCGGAAATGATACACGGCGAGGCGGAGAATATTACATTCGGTTTGAGTTCAACACAGCTTTTCACTATGGTGACTGAGGGAATAGACTATGAGCCTGACGATAACATCGTGACGGTGGACGGCGGCTGGATAGGGGGGCGGTTTGCTTGGCAAAAGAGAGAGGCGGAGGGCTTGGATGTTCGTTTTGTGAAGCCACAGGGAGGAGCGGTAACGGCAGAAATGCTCATATCGGCTTGCGATGAAAAGACAAAAGCTGTTTATGTCAATCTTGTGGAGAGCAGTACGGGCTACCGTGTTGATATAGATAAGCTCGGAAATTGGTGCAGTGAAAACAATGTGTTGCTGTTTGTCGATGCTGTTCAGGCTCTCGGCGTACTTGATGTAAATGTCAGAGACTCTCACATAGATTTTCTTGTCGGCAACGATTACAAGTGGATGATGAATTTCTGCGGTACAGGCTACGCCTATGTCAGTCCCCGTGTGCGAAAGATGATTAAGCACTGGGGCGTTGGGTGGATGTCCGACACAGACCGTTTTGATACTTCAAAATCACGCATTAATATTCGTGACGATGCCGGACGCTTTGAAATCGGCTATCAGCACGCAGACGGGATTTACGGCTTGGGATTGGCGGCTGAGCAGAACAATCTGTTAGGGATGAAAAGCATAGAGAAATATGTGCTTAATC
>CAVKLS010000021.1:4237-14461 GCA_963657025.1 bacterium
CGTGCCGAAAACACCGAAGGAGTACACCTTACCTATGACTTTCCCCTCGAGAACCGCAGTCAGATTGTGTCGATAACGGTTGATGACAGCGTTGGAATATCTGACGAAGATTTCAAGGCGGCAAAGGTTGTCGCACACATAGGACAGAGACCGAGCGGAGAGAGGGAAATTCGGGTTGGATTTCATTACTACAACAATACGGACGATATAAACAGATTTTTTGACGTGATAAAAAGAAAGGCGGAAACAAGAATGAACGAGGTAGAAGTAAAATTACAGGAGCTCGGAATAAGTTTGGACGCAGGGCCGGATCCAATGGCAAATTATGTGAGCGTTCAAAAGGCAGGAAACATCTGGTTCTTTTCGGGTGCGGGCCCATTTGAAAACGGAAAGCCGTCTGTATTTGGCAGACTCGGAGAAAACCTAACAACGGAAGAAGGATATAAGGCGGCTCGTCTTGCGGCAATTAATCTTCTTGCGATACTCAAGCGTGAGCTTGGCGGCGACTGGGACAGGCTGGAGCAGATAGTTAAGCTTCAGGGATTTGTGAGCAGTACAGCCGATTTTTATGAGCAACCTTTGGTAATTAACGGCGCTTCAGATTTGCTCGTCGAGGTTCTTGGCGACCGTGGCAGACATGCCAGAACAGCGGTCGGCACTAATGTACTTCCGTTCAAAATTCCGCTTGAGATTGAAATGATAATTAAGGTTCGTGACTGATTGGTTATTAACAGGAAAGGAAGAGTGCCATGCTTATCAAAAATGTAAGATTGGTAAAAGAACTCTCAGACGGTATCGGAGCCGAAAACGGTTCTGTACGGGTGAGTGACGGGAAGATAACCGAGGTCTCGGAGAAAGAGCTTTTGCCGAATGATAAAGAAGATGTATACGATGCAAAGGGAAAAACTCTTTTGCCCGGTTTAATCGATATGCACACTCACATCACGCTTTTGGGCGGAGTGGGAATTATGTCGAGAAACGAGCCCATGCAGCTAATGATTGATGCCGCCGCACAGGCTAAGAAATATCTGAAATACGGCTTTACCACCATAAGAGACTGCGGAAGCTTTGACAGAGTTGCCACATATGTGAGAAATATGATTAATATGGGGCTTGCCGAGGGACCGAGCATTATATCATGCGGAAATATGCTTTCAAACAGTGCGACGCAGAAAGAAGGCTATTTGGTGGACGGAGAATTGGGCTTTACTGTAGGCGTCAGGAAGGAAGCGGCTTTTGGTGCGGATTTCATCAAAATTTACGCTTCGGGCTCTGCGTTTAATCCCACAGGTGTTCCGCTGAATCCGATTATGACCCGTGAGGAAATTTCGGCGGCGGTCAACACAGCAAGAGACAACGGAATTTATGTTGCGGCTCATTGCCATGCCGATGCGGCGGTAAGAGCGTGTATCGAGTGCGGCGTCAAAACTATAGAGCACGCCACTTACATAAGTGATGAAACCACTGATCTTCTGCTTCAAACGGACGGTTGTTATCTTGTACCCACGCTGTCCGCAACGTTCGTCAGCCAGACCGACCCCGATGAGCGCCGTTTTTGGCTTGAAAGACTCAACCCCATGAAAGAAAATATGTGCCGTGCAATTCAGCGTGCATATAAGGGCGGTGCTAAAATCGGCTTTGGCACGGACAGTGCGCCGGGAGGCCCTCAGTATGACAATGGAATTGAGTTCCGATTCAGGGCAGAGGACGCGGCTATGTCACCAATAGAGATACTTAAGCAGGCAACGTTATATAATGCCGAAATTGCGGGAATTTCCGACAAGGTGGGCTGTATCCGTAAAGGTCTTTGCGCTGACCTTGTGCTTGTTGACGGCAGACCAGACGAGGATATTTCTTCTATGTATCATTTGCCGTTTGCCGTATGGAAGCAAGGAAAGCTTGTTGCATGCTAATGATATACGATAATTAAAACAGAATTCGCACAAAAAGGAGCAGCATCATGGGAAATGCAGAACATAAAAAATTGCCGATGAAGGTTAAATGGCTATTTGCATCGGGAGATTTTGCGAAAACTCTCCTCGTTGTCATGACAGCCGTATTTTCTCTCTACTTTTACACCGATATTATCGGTATGGACTCAAAAATAGTCGCAACGATTATTCTCATTGCAAAAATCTGGGATTTTATCAACGACCCTATGATGGGTGCGCTTGTCGACAGAACAAAATCCAAGGACGGAAAATGCCGAATGTGGCTGAAGTATATGTCCGTCCCAGGCGGCGTTGTGCTTGCTCTTAACTTCATCATGCCTGAGCTTACCGCAACGGGAAAAATCGTTTGGGTTGCCGTAACATATACGCTTCAGGGTATGGCAAGCACGGCTTTGATGATACCGCAAAACACGCTCATGAGCCGTCTGACAACCGACCCTGCCGAGCGTGCGGCAATCAATGCTTACAGAGGTTATTTCGGAGTTGCCGCAAATCTGGCGGTAAGCACATTCGGAATTCCGTTCGTTATGCTTGCTGGAAGCGGAGACATGCGCAAGGGCTTTGCCGTTTTCGGTATCGTCTGCGGCGTGCTCTATGCGGTTAATTATCTAGTTGTATATTTCTGCACTAAAGGATATGAGCCAAAAGAGACAATTGAGGAGATTACTTATTCATCTGATGAGAAGCCTGAAAAGGTCAAACTTTCTGAGATTCTCACAAACTGGCCGTGGCTTCTTGTCTTGCTCACATATTTCTGCACGATGGTAGCCGCATCCGTTGCTGGTTCGGTCGGTACATTCTATGCTACCTACAATCTCGGAGATGTTAATATTTACTCCGTAATAAGCTTTGTAGGAATAATCGGCAGTCTGTTTGCTTATCTTGTTCTAAGCAAGCTGGTTGCGAGATTTGGCAATGCAAGGCTTGTTGTTATAGGCTCGGTAATTGCCGCAGCAGCTTATTTGCTTCGCTTTGTCACTCACGATGCAAATTTAATTGTAATGTATATTCTTAGTGCGATAGGCGGCTTCGGACAGATTTTGGCAACGGCTGTTGTCATGCTTGTTATCTATGACAGCTATATCTACATGAGACATAAGACGGGAAAGCCTGCGCCCGAGGCTCTTCTTGTATCGGGTTATTCGGTTGCTTATAAGGTCGGCATGGCAATAGCAACGCCTATTGCAGGCTTATTGCTTGGCTTGGTTCCGTATGTTTCGGGAGCGGCTGAGCAAGACAGCAGTGTTTTAAAGCTGTTCTTCTACGAGAACACGCTTTTGCCTGCGGTAGCCTTTGCGGTTTCCGCATTGATAGGATTGCTTCTTGTGAAGTACGATAAGCAAATTCAGGAATACCGTGCACTTGATGCCGAGCAGACCACAAAGGAGTAAGAATTATGACGGTCAAAGAAAATACCGCACGAGTTTATCGTGCGCAGAAACAAATGAATATAAACGGCGCAAGCCTTGAGTATGAGAGCATATCTCAGGAGTGGATTGCCGCTGATGATAACGGAAAAGATGAGGTCACCTTTTTTACATACAGTTATTTTCGCAAGGATACAGACGAAAAGAACCGTCCCGTTCTCTTTGCTTTCAACGGCGGTCCCGGTGCGTCCTGTTCACAGCTTCATCTCGGCGTTCTCGGTCCTACAAGAATAGATTTTCCCGAACCAGATGAACAGCGACCTACCAAAACGCCTTCGCTCATTCCGAACGGCGCTAGTCCGCTTGATACATGCGATATTGTCATGATAGATCCGCCGGGAACAGGTTATGCAAGACTTCTCGACTGCAGTGCGGCAGAGAAATATCTTTCAGTGGATGGTGATGCCGCCGCGGTAGCACTTTTGATTGAAGCATGGCTGATAAAATATGACCGCTTTCTCTCTCCGATATATATTATGGGAGAGAGCTACGGCACTATCCGTGCCCCTGAGGTTGTAGCAAATCTTATGGGCGGGCCGACCTACGAAAATTACCGTGATATTGCCATTCCCGTTGCGGGTACGATTACAATCGGAAATATCGGCTGGGAGGTTCATAACATTATGACGCCTGATTCGCAGTCTGTCGAACAGTCCGTTCTCGGCTTGCCGATTTATGCAGCAACGCATTGGTATCACCATTTGAGTAAAGACGGAACTCTCAACACCGATTTTGTCGAGGAAGCTTATCGCTTTTCTGCAAACGAGTATCTTCCAGCTCTTTATTTGGGTCAGAATCTCGATGCCGAAAA
Source organism: bacterium (assembly GCA_963657025.1). Classification (GTDB taxonomy): domain Bacteria; phylum Bacillota; class Clostridia; order Oscillospirales; family Acutalibacteraceae; genus SIG603. Next base: position 8,428 of record CAVKLS010000021.1, read on the forward strand.
GAGAACTGAGGTCGCACAGAAGCTTTCATATTTCACTGGTATAGACGCAAATGTTCTGCTCGCAAAAAATCTTCGCATAAGCGTAAAGGAGTTCGAGTCCATGTGCTGTGCGGCTGAGGGAAAGGCGGTCGGAATTTATGACAGCCGTTACACCATGCCGCTGGGCTTAAATATCGGTATGCTCGATCCCGTGGGTGACGATGCCGCAATGGGTAACTATATGCCTGCATTCACCCGTTTGATGAACGGGGAAAAGCGTGAGGAACTGAACATTCCTTCGGGAATGAGATACGACCAGATTAATTTTACCGTGAACGGAAGATTTAAATATGACGTTAAGAGAACACCTCTTGAGTGCCTTGCTCAGACCATGCGCCGTGATCCCGATTTTCGTATCTTTGTCGGCAGCGGCTATTACGATTTGTGCACACTGTTTACCGATGTGAGAATGGTGCTTGCGAGAGGAAAGCTTGACTTAAGCCGAGTTACCGCAAAAAACTATGAGGCAGGTCATCTTCTGTATATGGGTGAAAGTAATGCTATGAAATTCGGTGAGGATATTCGAAAATTCATCAGAGGTGAAAAATAAACTGTTTGACACACTGAATAAATGGGAGAAGAATTATGAGTGCTTTTGAACCGTTCCGCTTTGAAAAAGAGGGAACACACGCTTCATCGAAAATTAAATTTAAAACGGTAGCCGAGGACTTTTTTTACTGTGATAATAACGGAAATCCCGAGGCATCACTTTACAGCTATTCGTATATAGCGAAGACGCAGAGTGATTTTCGTCCTGTTATGTTTTGCTATAACGGCGGTCCCGGAGCGAGCAGCAGCTGGGTGCATATGGGACTGCTTGGACCTAAGCTTGTCACATTTCCCGATTATCCCGAGTGGAAGGACGATGCGGTCTACGGTGATAACGAAAATTTCTTGCTTGACTGCGCTGACCTGGTGATGATAAATCCGCCAGGAACGGACTATACATTCGTCCGTGAGGATGCGGAAGAGAAATATTATAATACTGGCGGTGATGCCGTGGCAGTGGCTCGTTTTATTGAGGATTGGCTTAAAAAATACAACCGTATTTCATCTCCCGTATATCTTCTCGGAGAAAGCTACGGAACCATTCGCAATTTAGCTGTTGCCGACGTGCTTTCGTCAGAAGTAAAGCTTGAGGGTATCGTGAGCATCGGAACTTCATTTAATGTAGGCTCTCCTACAACGATGCTTGTGGAGCCGAATGTCCGCCGTTTGGGTGCCAATGCCGCTTGCTGTCACTATCATCGACACAAAAACGAGATGCCTTTGGCAGAATTTGTCGGTGATGCAATGGATTTTGCTTACGGCGAATATGCTCACGCACTTCTTATGGGAAGTCGGTTGCCGAGTGAGGAGCTTGAGTCAACACTCGATAAGCTTTCCTATTACACGGGACTTGATAAAGAGCCTCTCAGAGAAAAAGGGCTTCGATTTGATGAGATAACATATCTTACAAGAATGATTCCAGGTAAGATTATCAGTACATATGACTCACGTTTGACACGCACGCTTGAAAATGACCTGACTGAGGAAGAATGGAACCGTACCATTGCTTCAGATCCGTTCATTTCATATGCGGATAATCAAATTGCAAATGCTCTTTCGAGATATACCGAGGAGGAGCTTGACGCACCGAAAGACCGCACACAAGAAAAGAGCATGTATCAAATTGCCATGCGGTGGAATTACAAGGATTTTGAAAAGGACACATTAACCTTGCCGTCAGAGCTTATGGAGAAAAATAAGCGGTTGAGATTCTTTTTTGTCGCAGGCTATTATGATCTTCAGTCCACCTTTGATTTTGTAACTTACTATTTGGGCCGCTACAATCTGCCTGAAGAAAGGGTGAAATTCAAGGTGTATGAAAGCGGTCATGCCGCCTATGTGGGCGGCGATTCCGCAAGTCGGATGAGCGAGGATATAAGAAGCTTCATCAAGTCGGATAAATAAATCTATTTTGAGCAAACAAAAGCCACGGAAACCTTTTGAGGAATCCGTGGCGATTTCTTTTATGGGTAATTGAAATTATCAGCTTCTTATCTCAATCTCGAGATTTTTCTTGAGGTTCTTGAGTATCTTCTTGACGAAGGAATCAACCTGTTCGTTTGTGAGTGCCTCGTCCTTCGGAGCGAATGTAACGGTGAAAGCCATGCTCTTCTTGCCAAGACCTACCTGAACGCCCTCGTAAACATCGAAGAGCTTAATCTTCTTGATGTACTGGCACGAAGCGGCAATTACATCTTCAATCTGTCCGCATGTGATGTCCTTGTCACAAATAAGAGCAAGGTCACGCTTTTCGTCAGAGAACGGAGAAAGCGGCTCGTAATTCGGGACGGTACCGTACCACTTGGAAAGTGCCTTGAGGTCGATTTCCATGATGAAGCAGGAATTCTTCATGTCGAGCTCGTCCTGAATCTCATATCTGAGCTTTCCGAGGAATCCGACAGCCTCGCCGTCGCATCTGATTTCAGCCGACTGATATGGATGAAGGAATGGCTTTTCTGTTCTCTCGTATGTGAACTTGATGTTGAGGATTTTTGCAAGCTTTTCAGCCATGCCCTTCATGGAGAAGAAGTCCTCTTTCTCGCCGAATACAGCGCCGCAGAGAGTTTCTCTCTCCTCAGGATACTCTGTGAGCGGAAGGTCGTTAGCGATGAACTTGTTTGCAATCTCGAAAAGTCTTCCCTCGTAGTTTCCGCGCTTCTGGTTTCTTGCGACAGCATTAAGCATGGACGGAACGAGAGTTGTTCTCATGAGAGAGAGATCCTCGTTGATTGGGTTGAGAAGACGGATTGCGTGTCTCTCGGGAGCGTCCTCTGGAAGTCTGATGAGGTCGAGGTCGTTTGGTGAGAAGAACGAGTAGTGAATGCACTCATATGCGCCTGTCTCGAGTAAGCCCTTCTTAATCTTGAGCTCGGTCTTCTGGCGTGCGTTGAGTCCGCCTGCGGTAACCTGAGCAGTCGGCATGAATGTAGATACGATGTGGTCGTAGCCGTACATACGGATGACCTCTTCGGCTACATCCGGATAATCCTCCATATCCTCACGGTAAGCAGGAACATAGATTGTGAGCTCGTCGCCGTTTACCTCAGGAGCGAAGCAGAGGTTATCAAGAATTCTGATGATGTCCTCATCAGGAACCTTGATTCCGAGAACAGCATTAATCTTGTTGATGGAAACCTTCATCGGTGTCGGCTCGAGGCTGTTGCCTGTGTTTACATCAACCTTGGTTGAAGAAACCTTACCGCAGCCGAGCTCCTCGACAAGGTGGCATGCACGCTTGAGTGCCATGTTTGTTGCGTATTCGTCAACACCCTTGGAGTAACGAGCGGATGAATCTGAGGACTGACCGAGTGCACGGGATGATTTTCTGATGTTGTCACGTGCAAACTTAGCCGACTCAAACATAACCTCGCTTGTGGTGTCACGAATCTCTGAGTTGAGTCCGCCCATGATACCTGCAAGTGCAACAGGCTTTTTGCCGTCGCAAATGACAAGATTCTTGTCATTGAGAGTGAATTTCTTCTCGTCAAGAGTGATAATCTGCTCGCCGTTCTCGGCACGTCTTACGTTGATTGCGTTTCCCTCAAGATAGTCGCAGTCGAATGCATGCATAGGCTGACCGAGCTCCATGAGAATGTAGTTTGTGATGTCAACGATGTTGGAGATTGAGCCGATGCCGACTAAAGCAAGTCTTCTCTTCATCCAAGCCGGGGATTCTCCGATTTTAACATCGTAGATGTAGTGAGCGGAGTAGCGTGGGCAGAGGTCGGGAGCGTCAACGGTAACGGTGAAGCCGTCCTTCTTGACGTCTGTCTCTGTGTAATCAAGTGCGGGAGTCTTTACTCTCTCGCCGAGAATTGCGGCAACCTCACGTGCAATGCCGTAAATCGACTGGCAGTCGGGGCGGTTTGCCGTAATGGAAATATCAAAAATATAGTCGTCCATGCCGAGAATTGGCTTGACGTCTGCGCCAATCGGTGCTTCTTCGGGAAGAACGAGAAGTCCGTTGTAGCCTGCTCCCGGATATAGGTCTTCGTTAAGACCGAGCTCTGTGCCGGAGCAGAGCATGCCCTGAGACTCGTATCCGCGAAGCTTGCCCTTCTTGATTGTCATGACGCCCTCGATTGTCTTGTGGTCCTTAGCCGTTGCATAAACGGTTGCGCCTATGAGAGCGACGGGAAATTTCTTGCCTGCGACAACATTGTCCGCACCGCAGCAAATCTGCCACTTGCCGTGAACGCCCGTGTCAACCTGGCACAGATGAAGGTGAGTGTCGGGAATTGCCTCACAGGTCTCTACATAGCCGACAACTACCTTTGTTACGTCCTTGCCGACCTCGATGAGCTCCTCAACCTCGAAGCCGGAATCAAAAAGCTTCTTCTCGAGCTCCTGGGCGGAAACATTTATATCTACATATTCTTTAAGCCAACTTAATGGTACTAACATATAAAAACCTCCGGTTTTTTCTTAAAATCAAAATAGAAAACGAAAGAATTGAAAGGGGAAAGGCAGAATAACTCCACACTCCACTCTTCACACTCCAAACTCAATTAATCGTTATCGTTAAGCTGAGACAAAACTCTCAGGTCGCTCTCGTAAAGATGCTTGATGTTGTTGATGCCGTACTTGAGCATTGCGGCTCTCTCGATTCCGATACCGAATGCGAAGCCGGAGTACTCGTCGCTGTCGATTCCGCAGTTCTCGAGAACCTTCTTGTTTACAACGCCCGCACCGAGAACCTCAATCCAGCCTGTGCCCTTGCAGAGCTTGCAGCCGCAGCCGTTCTTTGTGCCTGTGCCGCCGCATGAGAAGCATGAGCAGTCAACCTCAACGCTTGGCTCTGTGAACGGGAAGTAGGAGGGACGAAGTCTTGTCTTGACGTCCTCACCGTAAATTCTCTGTACGAATAAATCGAGCATGCCCTTGAGGTCGCAAAGGGTGATTCCCTTATCGACTACGAGACCTTCCATCTGGTGGAACATCGGCGAATGGGTTGCGTCGTCGTCGGAACGGAAAACCTTACCCGGGGAAACAATTTTAATCGGCGGCTTCTGTGCCTCCATGACATGAATCTGACCGGCTGAGGTCTGTGTTCTGAGGAGGAACTCAGGCGAGAGATAGAACGTATCCTGCATATCTCTTGCGGGGTGGTCCTGCGGTGTGTTGAGTGCGGTGAAATTATAGTAATCGTTTTCGATTTCCGCACCCTCGAAAACATCAAAGCCCATGGATGCGAAAATATCGATGAGCTGGTTTTTCATCTGAGTTATCGGGTGAAGATTTCCCGTTACGGTCTCTTCGCCGGGAAGAGTGATGTCGATTTTCTCGGACTCGTAGCGAAGCTCAAGCTCACGCTCCTTGAGAGCAGTGTCAATCTCGCTGAACTTGTTCTCTGCCCATGAGCGAATCTCGCCGATAAGCTTACCGTACTCGGCACGGTTCTCCTTGGGAATGTCACGCATGCCCTTTGAGAGAGAGCCGATGGCACCTGTTTTGCCGTCCATGAAGCGCTTTTTGAATTCGTAGGCAGCCTTGGAGGAGTGAAGCTCCTTTGCGCCCTCTTCGATTTCCTGCCTGATCTGGGCAAGGCGTTCGTTAAGTGCATTTAATTCTTGCATATTCAAAAATCCTTTCAAATAATGATAATAATGATATGATTAATAATTTGTAATTAACAAATAATGAGCTTGTATACGGTTTTGAGTTTCAGATTTATATCCGTTAGACCTGAATATTATAAATAATTTTGATATTTTTCTTTGCTTATCTTCTTTTTATCGCTACGCTCTATTTTCCGTTTTAGGTTTCTGCTTCGCTTTTCTCTCGTGGACTCTGCCCACACCCGTTCGCTTTGTTGAGTTTGGAGTGCCACGAGTGGAGTGAGAATTTGGTCGGAACGGTATTTGTGTTCTGTATTTATCTTTGTGCGTAAGGTTCGGCTTGTCGGCTTCAACTACGGTCGCTTCGCTCCCTAAAATCACTTCGTGAT
>CAVKLS010000022.1:0-14310 GCA_963657025.1 bacterium
GCCTATCCAGAAGCCGACAGCCGCCGGCATAAAAGACAGCTTTCCCATGCTCTCTGCCTGCTCAATCGACGGAATCAACAGACTCCAAACCGAAGCCGCAACCATAACGCCCGAGGCAAAGCCCGTAAGGGCACGGCTGACAACCTCGCTGAATGCGTGTTTCATAAAAAAGACAAGCGCAGAGCCGAGTGCCGTTCCGAGAAAAGGAATGAGAATGCCAATGACAATTTTCATCGTTTTTGCAGGATTGAAGCCTCAATCTTTCCTTTCTTGGTTTTTCTGCGTGAATATTATACCAGAAGAGAGAGCACTTTTCAATCTCCGATATTTTTATTTATATCTGCTTATTTTATGCCAAAGAACAGTGTTTCTTTCCGTCTAAACGACAAAATTTAATTAAAAACAACATTTTATTTGACTAAAGCACTTTCGTGTGCTAAACTTTTGATATACTGAATGAACGAAGGCGTTCTGCATCAATCTTGCAGAGCGCCTTTTTCATATTTTAGGAGGAAAAGAATGAAAGAGCTTATCAGTCATACCGAAAACGTCAACGAGCTTCTTGCCCGCTACGGCGTGAAATTCGGAATCTACAAGAACGGAAGCTTCAAGGAGCAGCTCTTCCCGTTCGACAGCGTTCCGAGAGTTATAGCTCACGATGAATTTGATTATCTCGAGAGGGGACTCAAGCAGAGAGTTAAGGCGCTCAATCTGTTTTTGAAGGACATTTACAGCGAAAAGAAAATCGTTAAGGACGGAGTGGTTCCCGAGGAATTTGTCTTTGCTTCAAGCGGCTACATGGCAGAATGCGAAGGCGTGACGCCGATTAAAGACATCTATTCTCACATTTCAGGAATCGACCTCGTCAAGGGAAAGGACGGCGAATGGTATATTCTCGAGGACAACCTCAGAGTTCCGTCCGGTGCATCCTATCCCATGATAGCAAGAGAGCTTTGCCGCCGCTGCTCACCGCACACATTTACTAACACTAAGCTTGAGGACAACAGAAACTATGCCGAGCTTTTGAAGCACACAATGGACTATGTCAATGTGGGCGGAGTAAACGTAATCATGACACCGGGAAGATACAATGCCGCTTACTTCGAGCATTCTTATCTCGCTGAAAAAACAGGTGCACTTCTCGTCAGCGGAAACGAGCTTACCGTAGATGACGACAAGCTGTACTACATCACCGCAGACGGCAAAAAAGAGAGAGTCGGTGCGGTTTACCGCAGAATTTCCGATGAGTACCTCGACCCCATGAATTTTAACCCCGAATCACTCATAGGTATTCCTCATGTATATGATGTTTTCCGCAAGGGAAATGTTGCTCTTTTGAACGCTCCCGGTAACGGTGTAGCCGACGACAAAGGAATTTATTATTTCGTTCCGAAAATGATTAAATATTACCTCGGAGAAGAGCCTATTCTTCACAATGCGCCTACCTACCTTCCGTTCTACGAGGAGGATATGAAGTATGTTCTCGATAACTTCAACAAGCTTGTCCTGAAGGATGTTGCCGAGGCGGGCGGCTACGGCGTCGTATTCGGAAGCTCAATGACCGCCAAGCAGAAGGAAGACTTCATCGCACTTCTCAAGAGCGAGCCCAGACGCTTCATCGCTCAGGAGGTAATCGACTTCGAGGATCTCGATATTCTCGATAACGGTGCTGTCGTACCGAGAAAAGCCGACCTTCGTGCATTTGTGCTCACAAGCGAAGAGCCCGTAGTTTGGAAATCGGGTCTGACACGATTCTCACGAAACCCCGATTCATTTATTGTTAACTCATCTCAAGGAGGAGGATTTAAGGACACATGGGTATTATCTCGATAGAACAGGCAGACAGACTTTATTGGCTCGGAAGATATTCCGAGAGAGTATATTCGACCATTCGTCTCTTTTTCAAGAGCTTCGACTCTATGATTGACGCTGAGGAGGACGGCTATGTTGCCTTCTGCTCAAGCATAGATATTCCGAACATCTACAGCGACCGTGAGGATTTTCTCACACGCTATCCGTTTGACGCAGAGAATCCGGACTCAATTATCAGCAATCTCAACCGTGCCTATGACAATGCGATAGTTCTTCGTGACAGCATTTCAACCGAGGCTCTCTCCTACATTCAGCTCACAATTTACGAGATGAACAAGGCGGCTTCGTCGGACGCACCGCTGTTTGAATTACAGCATGTTTTGGATGATTTACTCGCATTCTGGGGCATCATAGATGACAGAATAGACAGCGAGCATGTAAGAAACATCATCAAAGCGGGCAAGAGAATCGAGCGCATAGACCTATACTCAAGACTCGAGGCTCCGTCGGGCGAAATCAGACGAGAGGTTCACCGAATGATTCCGAGAGTCACGAAAAGCGGACTTTCTTATAACGAAGATAAATTAAATATTGTAAAAGAACTGGCGGAAAAGGAAGAAATGGATTATTATAGTATCGTATCAAATGTAGAACAAATCTTCTAAAAAGAGGTACGATATGAAGTTAGAATTTGATTACCGAATGAATCTATACTACTCCTCACCGGTAAGCAAGTGCCATTTCACCATAAAATGTATCCCCAAGGATACCGCACGTCAAAAGCTTTTAAGTCATACGATTGAATTAACGCCGCATGCACCTTATTCTGTCGGTGAGGACTCAAACGGAAACAAACAGATTTACGGACGGGTAGACGCTCCGCACGATTTCTTCGGCTACCGTATTTTCGGAGAGGTAGAAATTTATGCGAGTGACTTTGAAGAAAAGGCTAAGGAAGGAAGAATTGCCCTTTACCGTTACCCGTTCGGAAAATGCATTCCGAAAGAAGCACTTACCGCATATTTCAGCACATTCGATTTATCGGGATTTACAAATGACCTTGACAAATCCCTTTATATCATGCATAAGCTACACTGTGACTTCTCCTATGTTCCTAAAACAACCGAGGTCACAACAGACGCCGAAACCTCATTCAAAATGGGAGTCGGCGTTTGTCAGGATTATGCCCACATTCTGATAACCCTTTTGAGACTCGCCAAAATTCCCGCACGCTATGTCTGCGGTCTTTTGGTTGGCGAGGGAGAAAGCCACGCTTGGGTCGAAGCACTCGTCGGTGACAAGTGGATAGGACTTGACCCCACTCACGACTGCCGTGTTTACGAGAATTACATCAAGCTTGGCGACGGCAGGGATGCAACCGAATGTGCGATTAACAGAGGAATACTTCGGGGCGGCGGCGCTCAAAGACAAGAGATAAGCTCAAAGGTAACTTCCCCCACGCTTATTTCACAGTAAAGGAAGAATAATATGATAGAAACAATAGCGTCGGTCAGACTTCCCGTTGACGAAACACTCGTCATCAGGAAGAACCGTCTCATGCCCGAAAAGGCTGACACGCCGATGAAACGCATAAGCATCGTCACGGGAATCCACGGTGACGAGCTCGAGGGACAGTTCGTTTGCTACGAATTGCAAAGAAGAATCAACAGTCAGAAGGATAAGCTTACGGGAATAGTGGACATCTATCCCGCCATGAATCCGCTGGGAATCGACTCGATAACAAGAGGAATTCCCGCTTTCGATTTGGATATGAACCGCCTTTTTCCGGGAAATGCCGACGGAAATATGACGGAATATTTAGCCGCTAAAATCGTAGAAGACGTCAGCGGCTCGGACTGCGTGCTCGATGTTCACGCAAGCAATATTTATTTAACGGAAATACCACAGATAAGAATTAATCAATTGCACGAAGATACGCTCGTTCCCCTTGCCAAGGAAGCAAATGTTGATTTCATCTGGGTGCACGGCGCAAGCACGGTGCTTGAATCCACCTTTGCTTACAGTCTCAACAGCACGGGCACACCTGTACTCGTTGTCGAGATGGGCGTCGGAATGAGAATAACTCAGGAACTCGGCAATCAGCTTGTTGACGGAATTATGAATCTTATGAGCAAGCTTGGAATCTGGCAGGGCGAAACAAAAGCCCCAAGAGTTCCGATTATCTCGAGAGATCAGGACGATGTCAGCTTCCTGAACGCAAAGGCAGGCGGAATTTTCATACCGTCCGTTAAGTGCTGGGTTCTTCTCAACAAGGGTGACTTAGTCGGCAAAATAGTAGACCCACTTTCTGGCGAGGTGCTCGATGAAGTAACCGCACCCGTGGACGGCGTTCTCTTCACGATACGAGATTTCCCCGTTGTAAATGAGGGATCTCTCATCGGCAGACTTCTTCGCAAGGAGGTGTGTCTGCATGATTAAGCGTACAATTTACGAAATGAGCGGTCTTTACCGTGACAAATTCCGCATAACGGGATATGAATTCGGCGATGGCGAGGAGGCAGTCGCAATAGTCGGCGCTTCTAGAGGAAACGAGGTTCAGCAGATTTACTGCGCATCCAAGCTTGTAAAGAAATTCACTCAGCTTGAAGCGGAGGGACGCATCACGAAGGGTAAGAAAATTCTTGTCATTCCCACGATGAATCCATCTTCCATGAACATCCAAAAGCGTTTCTGGCCAACCGACAACACCGACATCAACAGAATGTTCCCGGGCTACGATTTGGGTGAAACCACTCAGAGAATAGCGGACGGTGTTTTCAAGGAAATAAAGGACTATAAGTACGGCATTCAGTTCACATCTTTCTATATGCCTGGTGATTTTGTTCCGCATATAAGGATGATGGACGAGGGCTTTTCCACCACAGAGCTTGCAAGCAAATTCGGCTTGCCCTATGTCGTTGTGAGAAAGGTTCGCCCGTACGACACAACCACGCTCAACTACAACTGGCAGGTTTGGGATACTCAGGCTTTCTCGCTATACACAACAAGCACGACAAAAATAGATCCAAACGGTGCCGGTCAGGCGGTTTTGGCTGTTATGAGCTTTCTCTCCTCTCAGGGAATACTCAAGTATTCGGGACCTGTCGGCTACAAGTCGCAAATCGTCTACGATACCGAGCTTGTCTCCGTGAAAACAAATGAATCTGGTATATTCGAGCCGCTTGTTAAGGCCGGAGAAACTGTAAGCGTCGGTGAGCCGCTTGCAAACATCATCCACCCCTACACAAGCGAAGTAAGCGAAACCCTTTACGCCCCCGTTGACGGAAAGATATTCTTCATACACAACGAGCCGCTAACCTACGCCGACACGGCTGTTATAAAAATTGTTCGATAACTGAATAAACACAAAACAAAAATCTCAGACAAGCTTTTTTGCTTATCTGAGATTTCTTATTTCAACTCGATTTTCAACTATAGAATGTCCTGTTGTTAACAATTTGCTCTGTTACAGTAAACCGCCGTTCTCTCCTTGCCCGAAAGAGTACAGGTATAAAGCACGAGGTCATATCCGCTGTTTTGCACCGCATCGACATTATCCGCCGCTACGGTATCAAGCTTTTCCACGGTATAAGAATAGACCGCACCGACAGCATCGGTAAAAACTACACTGTCACCGCTAGTCAGATTATCTAGCTTTCCAAAACGAGTCGTATAGTTGTGGCCCGCAATGACCAAATCATCTGAAAGTACCGAGCCGAAGTTTCTGCACGGTGCGATTTTAAGTCGGTCGTAGTCCCAGTCAGCCATAACAGGAAGCTTTATGCTAATTTTCGAAATCTCGATGTAACCGATATAATCGTAGCCGTCAATTGTCACAGTCGGCATCTCATCGGAAGTATCCTCTTCTGATGAAGCCTCGCTCTCGTTGCTAACAGTCTTATTTTCTTCAATTACCTCATCAAGCTGAGTGAGAACCTTTTGTGCGCTGTCTCCTGCCGACTTGCTCTCGTTTTGGTTGTGAAGATAAAATCCGAAAGCGGAAATCAGGCAAATCAAGCCAACAACAATTATTATCGTTCCTGTTTTCTTAGCCATTCTTTTTCTTCTTGAGAATTATAATTCCGACAACTACCAAAACAAGACCGCAGCCGCCAAAAATAAATATCGGCATATTGTTCTGTCCTGTCTGAACCAGACTTCTTGTGTTGGTTATCGTGACAGTCGAGCCGCTCTTACTATAAGACGGAGTGTAACCGCTCGGAATGTTGCTCTCGAGAATCTGCCAGTTGCCGTCACCGTCAAGGCTTTGCCAGGTGTAACTCCAGTTGTTTGATGCGTTAAGCTCTACCGTCTGATATGCGCTCGCACCGTTATAAAGCGTAACGCTGACAGAACTCGGTCTTTGGCTCTCGTTGTCACCGCTCCATGTTTTATTTACCGTGAGATTAGTCTTATCTCCGCTCGGTGTCGGCGTTGGTGTTGGATTTTCGATAAGCTTATTGGTTATCGTTGTGACGTTTCCGACCGTGTCATAGCTGACTTCGTAGCCGCCCGGAACGCTTGCCTCCTCGACCGTCCATGAGTGACCCTCGAGAAGTCTGTCAAAGGTGAATGCCCAGTTGTTTTCTTCGTTAAGCTCAGCGGTATCTGCCACCTCACCGTCTTTTAAAAGATTTACCGTCACGCTCTCGTTCCTGTGGTTTGAGTTACCGTCCGACCAAATCTTTCTTGCTGTGAGCTGACTTTCGCTGTAGGCTTCTACGTGGAAAATCCAGTCGACATTACCCAAACTGCCTGCATACATATTGCCAAGCTCAATCGGCACGCTCAGCTCTGCCGTGAGGGTAGCCGATTCGCCGCTTCTGAATGTACCGAGAAACTTAAAATCCGTAAGTGAACCCGTCTCATCGGCTGTCTCGTCATATATAAGCTCTGTGCCGTTATAAACCTTTAAGTTGAGCGCATACAAAAACTCCAGCTGATAGTCCTCGTTAACATCTTCAACGTCCGCCTTGAGGTAAAGATTTACAAAATCGCTGTCTTTTGCATTGTTCGTGAATGTAATCTTTTCCGTGAGAACATCTCCAGGCATAACATACTTAAAGCTTGCAAACAAATCCCGATTGCTGAAATCGAATCCGTCCTGTAAGCCGTTAAAGCTGATTGTAGAATCTGCGGAAGCCGTAAGAGACATTCCCATAACCAGAGACAGAACGAACACAAAGGAGATAAATGCTTTAATTCTTTTCATTTTTACCTCCTCAGCTTACGCTGAGAGTTCCGTCAGAATTGACGGTAACTCCCCATTCGTTCTCCACGGTCGAAGCGGGATTCGCCTGAATACCTGCACCGACAACATTGACTCCGAGATAAAACTGAAGTGCGGATGCCCATGATGAAGAATCGGTGTTATATTCGCCGTGCGGGCCTTTGTCGGCTGTCGGCGTGAGAGTGTTAATAAGATTTTTGGTTGAAGCTTTTGAAGCTACCTTATGCTTATAGTACCAGTAGCCGTCAGAACCTTTTACCCAGTCTGTCGTATTGTAAGAAACGGTGTAGTCAATATTCTCATACGGCGGTTCACCGTAAAGCATATCGCCGTTTACATTAACCCAGTCAAACACAACGGTCGCACGAATATAGGCGTCGGCAGAACCTGTATTTTTAATTGTTACGTTTTTCTTTGTGTTGCCGTCAAGCTCCTCGTTAACCTCAACGCTCACCGTGCCGACAGTGAAGCTGTTGTTCAATAAATCGGGCTTGCTTGTGAGCCAAGCGAAGGTGCCGCCCACGGCGACAAGCACCAGAAGTACGGCGGAAATCACCAATGCAATCGCTTTCTTCTTAAGCTTTTTTTGCTTTATAACCTCATCGGTTTTCATTCGATGACCCCCTCCTACTTTGTTGTTGTCTTCTTGATAGTGCCGTCAGACTGCCAGTTGTTTCTGACGCTGTCCTCATCACTGAGCCACTTTGTCTCGTCCAGCGTATTGGTGAAAGTGACCACGTTTACATCAGAAGTCCATGCTCGCCTTTCCTTAAGCGTTACGCTTATCTTGCCGTTTGTTGTGATATTGGTCGAATCGTTTGAGTCAGTCGCAGTAGGACTGTCGCTGTAACGCCAAGACCAATCCGTAAGCTCCGTTATGGTGTACTTCTGGTCGATTCTCAGCCTCGAGATAACTATCTGATCTCCCGCTTTAAGCGTGACCGTCATATTCGGATTGTAGTGTCCGTCACAGGTAATCTTAAAGAGGAAAATATCGTCAGAATCAAAGCTGCCCGATGAGTCAACCTCTTTTTTGATCGTCATAACCGTGTAATCGTAATAGGTCTTTTCCCATTCACCGACAAAGGTGACATCGGCACTTCCCATAGTCTGAGTTGTTCCGTCAAGCGTTTCGGTTCCGACAGTGCCGTCTGTGTTCTTCAGCTTCCAGCCCTTGAACGTCCACGTCCACGTGCCGTCGTCTATCTTGCTGTAAGCATTACTTACCATGTAATCGTCATCGGTGTAATACAAGTCGGCATTCGGAAGAATCGCACCACTCGGCACATCACCGCTCCACTCGTAGATAACGCTGTACTTTGGCTTCTCGACCCATGTTCCTATGATAGTCGGCGAGGTCTTTGCAGCCATTGTCTTTTTCCAGCTTGTGTTGTTGGTGAGCGTGATATCCTGCTTTTCGTTTCCCTCAGAATCGGTGTATATAATCTGCTCGGAATTCGTGCCGTCCGTCCATGTCCAGTGGTCAAGATAATATTTCTTGCCGTTCGAGTTGTCCACATAGGTGGTAGCACCCGTGTAAGCGTCAAGTCCGTATTCCGTGGTCGGCGCAACCTGCTTTGCACTCGGCAAGGTGTACGAGTAGCCTGCGCAGTTGTTGTTTACAATCTCGCTCGGCGTTCCCTCTGCCCAGTCATAGGAAACAAGACCGAAAATATCAGCCGTTGCGGTAGCCTCGGAGGTGTTGCCGTAAGTACCGCTTGAGTACTTCGATTTATATGTGTAGCTCAAGTCAACCTGATTTACAAATCTGCCACTCGTGTATTTGTATGCATCGTCCACATTAATTGTGTACGGGCAGTAGTAGATTATTTCCTGTCCTGCGGTATCAAGTAAATTATCGTTATAGTTGACGGTATAATCTATCTTTGCGTCCGTTAGCGTAGCAGATGTGTAGTTAACATTTGCAGAATACGTCTTAACGGTAATCTTATAAAGAAGAGTATCACCGAATGTGAACGAAAGTCCGTCCGTATATTCGCTGTAATCCTCGTATCCGTCAATATCAAGATTAGTGGTAACATCTCTTGTGATGCTGTCCGTGCCGTTTTCTTCTCCGTATTTGTAGCCGACTATCGTCTTGTCGACTGTCGGAAGCTTTTCAGCGACAAATGAAAGATTTGATGTAGTCGAGCTTCCCCAACGGTCAAACTTCATCGCACCGTCACAGCCGATGTCTGCAGCCGACTGGAAAACCGTGCGCAAGGTATCGAGGGTGACATATGTTCCGATATCGGTCGAGAAAGTCGAGCCGTTATCTGGCCAAGCCTCACACTCGGAAATGTCACTTGTGTACTGAAGCGAATAGTAGTTACCGGCAGAGTTTGTTGCACCCATCTCGGAAAGAGCATAGCCGTCGTGTGGTTTTGCATAGAATGAAATGAAGAAACCGCCGTTTAATTCGTCCTGATCGACAAGTGCACCCGTGCCCTCAACCTTTATGAGGTCTGAGCCGTTTATGGAATAATAAACATCGCAGTTCTCGATTGTATCAATGTTGAATTTGAAGCTGTTGGAAACATGCCATGAGCTGTTAATCGTAGTCGGATAAACGTGAACATTTATGAGAGTTGTTCCGACTATGATTTTTGTCGAGCCTGTCAGATTGTGGTAGTTACCGACAAGCGTGAGTTTTCCGTCCTCATAGCTGTAGCTGTTGAAAAGACTTGTGTCGCAGTAGTGCATGTCAAGCTCGCCGGAAAGTCCCGACAAAGCCGATTCGTCACCTGCTATGACATACATGTTCTTGGTGTTCTCGATAACGATTTCCTCCACCTCTACGGTGTAAGTTACCTTACCGATTTCGTTTCCGTCAGAATCGGATGCAGTTGCCACTACAACAGCCTCGCCCGTTGTGTCCGAGGAAGTAAGCTTACCGTCAGTGGTATCAAGCGTAACGATATCGTCGCCGCTTTTTAACTCATAAGCTACGGTGTAGCCTTCGCCAAGACCCAAATCCGTAAGCGGCTCAAGAGTGCTCTCAGAGTTAAGTCCCAAATGAACGGTTTTCTTTATATCAATCTCACTTACGATAATATCGTATACATTAGAGCCGATTGTTACCTCTGTTTCTCCAGGCTTAAGTCCCGTGAAACTAACGCTCGTGGAGCTTGATACGGTGCTTTCCTTTTTATAGAGATACCAGACAGAGTTGCTCGAAGTATTTCTCGAGAGAGCATTGTCGCCCGTGTTGTAAAGTCCGCAGGTCGTGTCGTTTGCAAAAATCATAAATCCGCCGTCCGACTGCGCCTGAACATCAAGCACGAAGGAAGCGTCCTGATGCTCGTTTGCAACACCGTTGCTGTCTTCTGAAATATCCGTAGCAAGAGTCAGATAACCGCTCGGCTTTCCGTTACGGCTGTTCTGAATGTAGTAGGTGTTGTCACCGTCAGATGTCTTCGTGAAAGTCCAAAGATAATTTGTGAGGTCAGTGTTGTCGGCTAAGCTTACCGAATGAAGCGGGAATGTGTCATATCCCGTGGAGTAGTTGTACTCGGAAAACTGATACATTGCAAGTCCCGAAGTAGCGCCCGAAACAGGCATAATAACATACTGTGCTCCGCTCTCGATTGAAGTAGCCTGAGTGTAGGTTATCGTGCTGTCAGAGGTATCGTGAGATAATGAGAACTTAGCAACACCGTCATCTGTTGTATAGGTATCCTGAGAAGCACCGACAATCTTATCATCAGAAACGGTAATCGCAGAGGATGTCTCACCAACGGTAAGGTAGCTTGTGATGAAATTCTGCGTGCCGTCCATATCGCTCAATTCGCAAACACCGACCGTTGTGAGGTTCGGCGTGTGGAATGTGATGTAAGAACCGCTAATCTCGCCAGCAATTAGACTTATGGTATCGTTCTTATCGAGAACGAAGCCAAAAACCTTCTTGGAGTTCCACTCTGAGGGAACATTAATCTTGACCGTTCCCTCTCCAGTGTATGTTCCGTCGCTTGTCTCACAAGAAACCTTGAACGCAACAAAGCTGTTTACATTGGAATTATTCGGGCTGAATTCGTCAAGCTTGGTGATAACCTTGCTTGTAAATTCGACATCGTCTGCAGAAACGGTACAGCCGACCTCGGAGTACCAGTCCTTGTCAATATCTGGGTTCACATCGCCTACCTCAAAGGTAGAATCATCGTCAGAGCCGTCAACCTCTGTTTTTTCTGCCTCATCGTCGGTAGCGGCGACAATGAGCTCGTCTGCCGTGAAAACAGCCGTTGCAAATGAACTTTCTGAGCTTTCGTAAAGAACGGCGACAAGATTATCACCTGTTTCCGTCAAAGATGAACCCATAAAAGTGCCGTCAGTAACAGTCTTTGTGTTTACAAGAGTCATACCGCTTTCGTCAGCAGTAAATGTATAAATGTTTCCGCCCGCAGAAACCAAAATCATCTGTTTTCCGTCAGATGTTTGAAGCGAATATGAAATTGCGGAAATTGCATAAGCCGAATTAATTGAAACTCCCGTGTTGACAGAGTCTGACCAGCCGCCGGAGAAGCTGTAATCGGCATAGACAAGACCTGAGCCGCTTCCGAAGAAGAAACGAATGCTTCCGTCCGTGAGCTCGACCGCCTGAGCAGAATTCGCGTTAAACGGAGAATCCACTCTCGACCAGTTCACGCTGTCTGTCGAATAAACAAAGCCAAACTGAGAATATCCGTCCGAATAGCTGTAAACAGGGAAAATCATCGTTCCGCCCGATGTGACAAGTCCTCTTCCCGATGCACTGAGAAGTGCCTGCTCACAGGTGCTTTTTGCGTTGATAAGCGTCGGCTCGCTCCAGGAGTATCCGCCGTCTGTCGAAGTGCTCACACAAAGATAAGCCGTTCTTGTCACCTTAAAGGGACTGTCCTCAAAGAAAAGATTTGTTGTTTTCTTCTCGTCACTGAGCGGTGTCGCACTTGGGCTTACGCTCGGAGTCGGTGTAGCCGTGGCTGTCGGAGTCGCAGTTGCCTCTGTCGGCTCGCTTGTCGCAATCGCAGTTGGCTCTGCCGTGGGTTCTGCCGTCGGAGCGGCACTCGGCTCGACTGTCGGTTCACTTGTCGGCTCGTCAGTCGCTTCGGTGCTTGATTCCTCTGTCGTATCATCTACCGCCGAAACCGTCTCACCCTCGTCAGCCGCACTTTCCTCGGAAACAAAAGCCTCTGCCGTTTCCTCGAAAATATCAGCCGCAAAAGGAATATTGCCAATCATCAGAGAACCTCTCGGCGAATCGGCAGAAACAGTGGAATTTTCGCTTGATTCCCCGCTCACTGCTTCACTTGTCACCTCGTCCGAAACTTCGTCGCTCGGTGTGGGAGTCGGTGTTGCAGTCAGCTTTTCCGCCTCGTCAAGAGACTTGTCGGAATACTCGAGATTGAAATTCTTGTCAACATAAAGCTCGGTTTTCTGACCGTATGCCGTGTAAATATAATAATCTGATAAATTGAGATAGTAGCTGTAAGATTCAAAATCGTCGGCACTCAAAAGAAGATTGCCGTTTGCATCAAACGCACTCTCCGTGCTTGGTGAGACATTTCCCTCACCGCTTGTTGCAACACCGTAAGGATAGAGATTCGAGAGCATGCAGACGGTGTTTCCGTTTGCAAGAATCGTGGGAGAATTGAACGCAGTGGATTTCTCGCCGTTGTATTCGTCTTGGTTATCACCGAAGTATTCGGCATAATTTACGCTCCAGCTTGAGCCGCTGTCGGAAGAAACCGCCGATACAATATCAGTTCCGCCGCCGTCATATGCGGAATTTCTCCTTGTCTCAGCCGCCGCAACCAGGTTTCCGTTTGAAAGAGTTACCATGGCGGGAGAGTGAATATATGAGTTGTCTCCGCTCGAAAACGGCACGTTCACTGCGGGAGTCGAATTTATTTCATTGCTTTCTGATGTATCCTCAGCGGAAACGGGAGAAATCGGAACACCCGTTGCCGTGAGCGAGAGAGCCATGACAAGAGCCAAAGCCCTCTTTTTCAGCTTTTTCAGTTTATTCATACTCTTCCTCCCAGTCGCCCTCGGGCCAGCCGGCTACACTCAGAACGTCATCACCGTTGTTTGCTGTCTGAACCGCCTCGGCAAATACCTCAACACTGCAAACAGCGCCGACATAAGCGTTATCCATGTCCTTTGAAAAGTCAACCTTTGTAAAAATCGGCTCGCTGATTTCTTCTTCGGACAGCTTTTTGTTGTAGTAATAGTAGCCGTCATTGCCGTCAATCCAGTAACTGTCGTTAATGTTGACAGAAATCATATCCGAGTCACCGCCGGAACCGGTTTCAAGCGTGATGTTCTTCTCGATTCTCACACGAACCCAAGCGTCGGATTTACCGATGTTTTTGATTTCGGCTATTTTCGTCACGCTTGAGCCGGGAAGCACACCGTCAACATTTGAAAAGCTTATTGTTTTTTCTTCGTCAGCCCATTCGTAAATCGTTATTCTCACATTGCCCATGGTGATGACATTGTGAGCGATGTCCTGAGCGGTATAGAAAGCGGCGGTGCCGAACGAACAAATCGCAATGAGCATAGCCATGACCGATAAAGCAAAGAGTTTTTTCTTCACGGTGTAACCTCCTGTCGGAATATGTTGTGAAAATCATTCAGAGATATATAAAAATACATTAAAAGCAAAATAATAAAAGTTTTTGCCACGCTTTTTTCAAAAAGCGTGCGGGCGCTCAAGAATAATTAATAATGAAAAATTAATAATTAATAATTATTGGAATAAGAAACTGAGCGAAACGATATAAAAAGAGACATGCATTTTCATTGCCGACCTGTTCGTACAAAGATAAATTCAGAACGCTTCAGAATTTATTCTGTCTATAAAAGATTCTCAGTCAATCATATTTTGTTTGCTTGATTTTAGGATTGAAATCAGCAACTTCAAAATTTCGGTTGCATCCTGATTGATATTATCGAATTGATGCTTTGTGATATAATCCGTTTCATAAAGAATTTCCAACCAATAAACAGTTTCTGCCGATTCTTTTAGAGCAACATTTATCTTATTGTTGAAATCTGCTTTGCTTTGGGCATATATAGCCTCTGTTACATTTGCGCCTATGCTGGTACCGCTTCGCAGAATTTGCTTAGACATTACATATTCATGTTTTTCATTAACCAAATATTTGTAAAGTTTGATAATTCTGATTGCAAAATCCTTGCTTTTTAATTTGATAACATTATTATCTCTAATTGGTATCACCTCAAAAAATCAAACCTGAAAGGTAGTGCATAAATTCACTATTAATTATTAT
>CAVKLS010000023.1:0-13468 GCA_963657025.1 bacterium
GGCACATAATCTCAATATAGATTACAACAAGCTGTATGAGGATCAGTACGAGGAAAGAGCCGCCATCCTCAAGGAGCTTATCGGCGATTTGGGCGAGAACGTAAGAATTCAGGGCCCCATTACCTTCCACTACGGAACTCACACATCTATCGGTGACGGAACCTTCATCAACTTCAACTTCACCTGTCAGGACGACGGCAAGGTTACCATAGGAAAGCGCAACAATATCGGGCCTAACCTCACAATAGTAACTCCATGCCACCCCATGCTGGCATCAGAGAGAAAAGGTCTTGTCACACCTGACGGAAAGGTCAAGGGCTGCTATGCCAAGCCGGTTGTCATCGGCGACGACAACTGGTTCGGTGCAAATGTTGTTGTGTGCCCGGGCGTCACAATCGGAAGCGGCTGCGTTATCGGTGCAGGCTCTGTCGTAACAAGAGACATTCCCGACAACACCTTTGCCGCAGGCGTCCCATGCAGAGTTATCAGAGAATTGAGCGAAGCCGATTCAATTATGAATCATCCGGAAATCGTCGGTGACTGCAAGCCGCTCGACTGATACTCACCTTACGCAAAAGAAATCAATCCGTTCGTTTTCGGACGGATTTTTTCTTTGAAAAACTCGGATAAAACGGCTGTCTTTTGCTGTTTTGTTTGACTTATACCCACGCAAATCGTATAATTAAGGTTACGTAAAATTTGTGTAATTTTTGGCATACCGCTTTCAGAACCGTGTTTTGCCAAAAGGAAAGGACGTATTTCATGCGAAAGCTTCTGCGCTACATGAAAGGCTATAAGAAGGAATCAATACTTGCTCCCCTCTTCAAGCTTCTCGAGGCAAGCTTTGAGCTTATCACACCGTTGATCATCGCTCAGATTATCGACACGGGTATCGCAAACGGAGACAAGGGCTTTGTTCTCTCCCGTTGTGTTATTTTGGTCGGTTTCGGCGTTGTCGGCATGGTAAGTGCAATCACTGCCCAGTATTTTGCCGCAAAAGCGGCTGTCGGCTTTGCAACCGAACTGAGACACAGCATATTTGAGAAAATTAACGATCTCAGCTTCTCACTTCTCGACAAGGTCGGAACATCGACTCTCCTCACGAGAATAACCAACGACGTCAATCAGGTTCAAAACGGAGTCAATCTTCTTTTAAGACTGTTCATGAGATCACCGTTCATCGTTTTCGGTGCGGTCATCATGGCGGCTACGGTCGATGTCGGCAGTTTGCCGCTGTTCCTCACGGTTGTCGTACTTCTCTCGATAGTCGTTTTCGGAATTATGCTTCTCACCATCAAGCGCTACAAGGCTATTCAGTCTCAGCTTGACAGCGTCATGAACACAACAAGAGAAAACCTCAACGGTGCAAGAGTTATCCGTGCGTTCTGCTCGGAAGAAAGCGAAACAGAGAAATTCATCGCTCAGAACTCACTTCTTTCAAAGCTTCAGAAATCAACGGGTAAAATTTCCGCTCTTCTCAATCCCGTCACCTTTATCCTTATTAATACAGGTATCGTAATTCTTATCCATTACGGTGCTCTCAAGGTCGACAGCGGAAGTCTCACCCAGGGACAGGTTGTCGCTCTTTATAACTACATGAGCCAGATTTTGGTTGAGCTTATCAAGCTTGCCAACCTCATCATCACGGTCACCAAGGCTTTTGCAAGTGCGGGAAGAATTTCAGATGTTCTCGATATCGACACATCTATTCTCTACACAGATGACAAGTCGGTCAAGAACAGCCACGCCGTCGAATTCAAGAACGTTTCCATTCATTACAACGAGGGCGCAAAGGACGCTTTGCAGAACATTTCCTTCACTGCCGACCCCGGTCAGATTATCGGTGTTATCGGCGGTACGGGTAGCGGTAAAACAACTCTTGTTAACCTCATCTCACGTTTCTACGATGCGAACGAGGGCGAAATCAGCGTAGACGGAAAGGACATTCGCTCCTACTCCGATGACGAAATTCGAAACAAGGTTCATGTTGTTCTTCAGCGTGCCGTTCTCTTCAAGGGAAGCCTCAAGGATAACCTTCTGTGGGGAAACAAAAACGCAAGCGACGATGAAATGCTCGCCGCTGTCAAATCCGCTCAGGCGGCTGACTTCGTAAGCGAAAAAGGCGGTCTTGATATGGAGATTACCGCCGAGGGAAGAAACCTCTCGGGCGGTCAGCGCCAGAGACTTTCCATTGCCCGTGCGCTTGTCGGAAATCCTGACATTCTCATTCTCGACGACTCGGCGTCAGCTCTTGACTACGTAACGGAAAAGGCACTTCGCACGGCTCTTGCCGAGCTTCCGAACAAGCCTACCCTCTTTATTGTTTCTCAGAGAACAAGCTCACTTCGTCACGCTGACAAGATATTGGTTCTTGATGACGGTGCTCTGGTCGGTTGCGGCTCACATGACGAGCTTCTCGAAACAAGCGAGGTTTACCGTGAAATTTACGATTCTCAGTTTGGCGGAAAGGAGAGTGCTAAGTAATGAAAACAAAAAGCAGCACCTTCAAGCGTGTTTTACTCCAGATTCGTCCCTATCTTCCGACAATCATTCTTTTGCTCATATTCGCTGTAATCAGCGTTCTCTGCACCCTCTACATTCCCGTTCTCATCGGTGATGCAATCGACGCTATCGTAGCGGCAGGCAAGGTAGATTTTGGCATAATCAAGCCAAAGCTCATCACCTGCCTTACTCTTATCGCAATTGCTGCACTTGCTCAGTGGCTCATGAATGTATGCGGCAACAGAGTTACTTACAACACTATCAGAGACATGCGTGAAACGGCATTCAAGAAAATCCACCGTCTTCCGTTCTCTTATCTTGATTCACACGAAACAGGCGATATTGTTTCGAGAATCATTGCCGACGTCGACCAGTTTGCCGACGGTCTTTTGATGGGCTTCTCCCAGCTTTTCACGGGTATTGTAACCATACTCGGCACTATCGGCTTCATGCTCAGCGTTAACCCCTGGATAACTCTTGTCGTTATCCTCATCACTCCGCTTTCAATAGTTGTGGCAAGGTTCATCGCAAAGAAAACCTTCACCATGTTCCGCCTTCAGTCGGAGACACGAGGAAAGCAGACAGCTTTCATCAACGAGATGATAACCAACCAGAAGGTTGTCCGTGCTTACGGTCACGAGAAAGAGAACATAGAGCACTTCGACGAGATTAACGAAGAGCTTCGCAAGCACACTCTCAAGGCTACCTTCTTCTCATCCATCACAAACCCCGCAACAAGATTTGTTAACTCCATAGTATATGCGGCTGTCGCACTCATCGGTGCACTTCTCGCAATCTCAGGCGGCGGATTCACAGTCGGTATGCTCTCGGCGTTCTTAAGCTACGCAAACCAGTACACAAAGCCGTTCAACGAGATTTCAGGTGTTATCACCGAGCTCCAGAACGCTCTTGCCTGTGCCGAGCGACTTCTCCAGTTCATCGACAGCGAGGAGCTCACCGCAGAGCCTCAGCTTCTTCCCGAGCACGAGAAAACCGCAGTCGGTCAGGTTTCTTTCAAGGATGTCCACTTCTCCTACACCAAGGATAAGCCGCTCATCGAGGGCTTCAGCCTTGAGGTTCCCGCAGGAAAGCGTGTTGCAATAGTCGGCCCTACGGGATGTGGCAAGACCACGATGATCAACCTGCTCATGCGCTTCTATGACCCCGATTCAGGCTCAATCAGCGTTGACGGAACGGACACAACCACAATGCCGAGACAGGCACTGCGACATAATTTCGGTATGGTTCTTCAGGAAACATGGCTTAAAAGCGGAACTATTCTCGATAATATCCGTATGGGACGCCCTGAGGCAAGTGAGGAAGAGGTTATTGCGGCGGCTAAAGCGGCTCACGCAGACAGCTTCATCCGCCAGCTTCCGAACGGCTACAACACCAAAATCGGCGAGGACGGCGGCAGTCTTTCGGCAGGACAGAAACAGCTTCTGTGTATCTCGAGAATTATGCTCACGCTCCCGCCTATGCTCATTCTTGACGAGGCTACTTCCTCCATCGATACAAGAACCGAGCTTCGCATTCAGCGTGCGTTTGCAAAGCTTATGAAGGGCAGAACAAGCTTCGTTGTTGCTCACCGACTTTCCACGATTAAGGAAGCCGACATCATACTTGTTATGAGGGACGGCAACATCATCGAGCAAGGCAATCACGATTCACTTTTAGCCGCAAACGGCTTCTATGCCGAGCTGTACCGCAGTCAGTTCACAGACGAGGACATAGCAAAAGCATAAACAAAGACTCATAACACAAAAGCAGAGAGCTTCAAACTCTCTGCTTTTTCTTTATATTTCGCTATATTTCGCTTTATCAAACCTTAGCCTTAAGCATTTCCATGAAGAACATACCTATGAACGAAAGAGCGACTATGCTGATTAAAATTACCCAGCGCATAAGCTTTTTCTTACCCGTGCTGAGAAATCTGCACCACAGCTCGGCGGCAAGCACGGTAAAATACACCGAGAGCACATCGGTAGGGTCATAGCCCTTAACACATTTCAGTATCGTAATCGGAATCATGACAACGCTGACAGCCGCCGTGATTATCGCATATATTTTAGCCTCTGTAAGCTGAGTTTTACCCATCTCACGGTCAAGCTCAGACTCCAGGCTTACGTCGGCGTCGTCCCTAATAATTTCATTTTGTCTCATAAAATTTACCTTCTGCATCTTCTGTTATTGTGAAGCGGTACCCACACGGGAAATTTTACTTTTTTTTTTCATTTTTGTCAAATTCAAAGAATTTGAGGCATACAAAAAAGCTCCGAAAAATCGGAGCTTTTAAATTCGAAAGTATTCGATTACTTAGCAGCAGCTTTCTTCTCAGCCTTTTTCAACTGCCATATTCCGTAAAGCGGAGTAGCAATAACGAGTGATGAGTAGCAACCTGAAACAACACCCGCCATCATCGGAAGAGCGAAGCTTGAAACTGTTGTGAGACCGTAAACAAGTGATACGATGTAAACAATCAAAAGAACAGTGAAGGTTGTTGCCGATGTGATGATAGAACGTGAGAATGTCTGGTTAAGAGACATATTGATGACAGACGGAAGGTCCATCTTCTTGTAGAGTCTCTCGTTCTCTCTGATACGGTCGAAAACAACGATAGTATCGTTAAGTGAGTAACCGATAATTGTAAGGATAACAGCGATGAAAATATCGTTGATGTTCATTCTGCATATGACAAAAACGAAATAGCAGATGAGAACGTCATGAACGAGAGCAACAACAGCTGTTACACCTGCCGCAAGACCACCGATCTTCTTGAATCGAAGAGCAATGTAGATGAGCAGGAAGAGAACCGTGATGGCAAAGCATACAAGGCACTTCTGGAAGAACTTTGAACCCATTGTCGGGTCGACGGAGCTTGACTCCTCAACACTGAAGGTTCTGTCTGCATAAGCGTCGCTAAGTGCTGTAGCAATGCTTGTCTGCTCGTCAAGTGAAAGCGGCTCATTGCCTGCGAAAGTAACTGTAATCTGGTTTGCGCCTGTACCGATAACTGTGTTTGTAGCAACGGAACAGCTTCTGCCGACAGTCTCCTCAATGATCTTCTGGACATCCTCCTGCTGAACCTCGCCGTCAACAGAATACTTGATTACGGCACCGCCGGCAAACTGAACGTCGAGGTTTGTACCGAAAATCACATTGAAGATGATTCCCAGAACCATAAGTCCGATTGAAATACCGAAGTAAATTTTTCTTTTTCCGAAGAAATCAATGTTAAAAGTTTTCATTACTTTTCCTTACCTCCGTATAACCATTTTTTACGCAGAGGCTTGAAACCTGAGAGCGACTTAATCATAAGTCTTGAAGCGGCAATACCCATGATGAAGTTACCGATAACACCTACGAGGAGTGTGTAACCGAATGAGTAAATTGAACCGGTTGTGGACTCGCCGAAAATCTTGGAAAGAATGTTGGACGGGCCGAATACGCCGATGAGCATAACAGCAACAATGATGATTGTGATGTTACCGTCGAAAATAGCCCAGAACGAGTTCGAGCAGCCCTTCTGAATTGCACCGTCAAGAGTTTTGCCGTTAGCAAGCTCCTCCTTGATACGGTAAGCTGTGATAACGTTACAGTCAACACCGATGCCGATTGAAAGTATCATACCCGCAATACCCGGAAGGGTCATGGTGAAGGAATTTGTGAAGCTGAAGTAACCTGAAACAGCCGCAAATGTGAGAGCCATTTGACCCATAAGGCAAAGCACCGCAACAAAGCCCGGAAGCTTGAACCATACAATCATGAAGACTGCGATAATCGCAAAGGCGATAAGTCCTGCGAGAACCATTGAGTCAAGTGAAGAAAGACCCATTGTCGGGTTGATTGTCGAGAAGTTGGAAATCTCGAGAGCAAACGGAAGCGCACCGCCCTGAATCTTAGCGGCAAGGTCTGCTGCCTCGCTAGCCGTGAAGTCTCCTGTGATAACAGCCGAGCCGTCAGAAATAACTGAGTTTACGGTAGGAGCAGAAATCATAACGTCATCCATCCAGATAGAAATGGTCTGGTTGAGATATGTTTCTGTAGCCTCTGCAAACTTCTTTGCGCCCTCGTCGGAGAACTTAAGAGCAACAACATAGCTAAGCTCGCTTGAATCGGAAGAGCTTGAAGTAAGCTCCGAAGTAGCACTTGCGACATCTGTGCCCTCAAGAAGAATTGTGTCTGCTGTGTCTCCCGTCGGAGTCTGATAAACGGTATCGCCGTTGGCGTCAACGCTTGTGGACTCGTAGCTGTCGCCCGGACGGAAGGTGAGAAGTGCTGTCTCGGCAATCTCGTTGATAGCCGATTCAGGATCGAAATTCTCTTCGTCGGAAGCCCAAGGGAATCTGACGATGATTCTGTTATTGGATGAATCAGTGTAAATCTCGTAGTCTGTGATATTCTTAGAGACCATTCTGTACTCGATGATGGACTTAGCCGACTCGAGCTCAGCCTCTGTTGCCTGGTAGTCGTTTGCCGGGCTGAATGTAGCCTCGACACCGCCACGAATGTCTATACCCCATCTTATGTCGGAAGCACCCTTGATGTAGGTGGTTTTCGTGTCACCGTTCTGACCGTAAACACCGAAGATGGAAGTATAA
Source organism: bacterium (assembly GCA_963657025.1). GTDB lineage: Bacteria > Bacillota > Clostridia > Oscillospirales > Acutalibacteraceae > SIG603. The sequence goes on from CAVKLS010000023.1 coordinate 7,104, forward strand.
GTGAGGGCAAGAATAAGGAGAGCAACGATAAAAAACACAGGTTTTTTTACTCGTTTCATTGGAAATCATTCCTCCAAATTAAATACCTTTTAAACTCTAAAACAGGGCGACTTTCGCCACCCTGCCATATTAGTTAACCGAATTAAATTATTCAGCCTCGTTCTCGTCCTCAGCCTCGTCCTCAAGGAGAGCTCTGATAGAAAGAGAAACTCTGTGCTTATCAAAGTCGATGTCTGTGATCTTAACTGTGACAACCTGACCGACGGAAAGAACATCCTGCGGCTTCTCGATACGCTTATCGGAAATCTGAGAAATGTGGATGAGACCGTCAATGCCCGGGATAACTGTTGCGAATGCACCGAACGGTGTCATGTTGACAACCTTAGCATCGCAAACTGTTCCGACAGGATAGTCTCTCTCAAGGATGAACCAAGGATTGTCCTCGTCCTTCTTGTAGCCGAGAGAAATTCTCTTGCCTTCCTTATCGATGCTCTTGATGTAAACCTCAACTGTGTCGCCAACGGAAACAGCCTCGCTCGGGTGCTTGATTCTGTTCCAAGAGAGCTCGGAAATATGAATCATACCGTCTACGCCGCCGAGATCAACAAATGCGCCGAAGTTTGTGAGGGACTTAACTGTGCCGGTGTAAACCTGACCTTCCTCAGCTGTCTCCCAGAACTTCTCCTCCTGCTCTTTTCTTGCCTCACGGAGAACGGAACGGATAGAACCGACAGCTCTTCTTCTTGCAGCGTTAACCTCGATAATTCTGTAGTTAACCTCCTGACCCTTGAGAGCCTCGAGATCGTCTCCTCTGTTCTCAGTAGCCTGAGATGCAGGGATGAAAACTCTTACTCCGTTGTAGACAACGATTACGCCGCCCTTAACAACGTCAACAACTTTGCCTGTGAGAACCTCGCCGTTATCGAGAACTTCCTGGAGCTCGTCCCAGCCCTTTCTTGCGTCGAGTCTCTTCTTTGAACATGTGATATATCCGTCAGCATCGTTTGTCTTCATGATGAGTACATCAAACTCATCACCGACCTTGCATGCCTCGAGGAGATCTACAGATGGATCAGAAGAGAATTCTTCTGCGGAAATATATCCGGTCTGCTTTCTTCCGACGTCAACAGAAACTTCTGTCTTGGATACACCGGTGACAACAGCATGTACAATTCCATTTGTATTATAAGTCATTTCCTCCTGTTCAAAGAGTTCAGCGAAACTAAGTTCCTTTTCAGTAATGTCTGCCATGGTAACTAGTACCTCCTTTATAATGCTAGCCGGCGTTGATGCCCCGGCTGTAATACCAATTGATGCTCCTTCAAAATTCTCATCGATATTCTTAATCTCATCTGCGGTTTCAATCAGATAAGTTCTCGCATTGCGCGAGCACACGTCCTTGAGTTTTCTTGTATTGGAGCTGTCCCTTCCCCCCACAACGATCATAATATCGGATTGTTTGGAAAGTGAATCCGCTTCGGCTTGTCTTTTAGCCGTAGCATTACATATTGTATCAAAAATTAATGCGTTTGTATATACTTTTTTAAGAATTTTCTCTGTTTTCTCCCATTCTTTCACGTTAAAAGTGGTCTGAGCACAGAGCAAAACCTCTTTTTCGGAAAATTCGGGATGATCAGACAGTAATTTTTCGAGTTCTTCGGCGTTTTTCACCACAAAACAAGCGCCCTTTGCACAGCCCGTAATTCCCATTACCTCGGGATGGTCGCTGTTTCCCGCAACGATAACAATCTTGTCGCCTGCCTCTCGGACAAGCTTGTGAATATTCGTGACGAACGGGCACGTTGCATCAACATAGTTTATGCCAAGGCTTTTCAGCTCGTCGATTACATCGTCGGAAACTCCGTGACTTCTTATGACAACGGTGCTTCCCTTCGGTGCTTCACTCGGCGAAGAAATAATCCTAACTCCCTTTGACGCAAGATCCTCAACCACCTGCGGATTGTGGATAATGGGACCCAAAGTGCAAACACTTCCGCCCTCGTCAACGAGAGAATATACTCTTTTCACCGCTCTGTCTACGCCAAAGCAAAATCCTGCGGTTTTCGCAAGTATCGGTTCTTTTCTCATTTCATATCCTCGATAGCTTCCTCGCGAAGTGCGGTAATCTCACTCATAATCTTCTTTGCGCCACGGCGGAAGTACATGCTTCCCTCTGCCTCGATGCCGAGCTCCTCAAACGGAATTGGCTTTCCGAAATTAACTCTCATCTTGCTTCCCTTGCGCGGCAAGGTGCCGTCCGCACCGATAATCGCACACGGAACAACAGGAACCTTAGTCTTGTAGGCAAGAAGTGAAATTCCTGTTTTCGGCTTTCCGAGGGTGCCGTCCTTTGAGCGTGTGCCCTCGATGAAAACAGTGACCATTCTGCCGTTATCAAGAAGGTCATAGGCGTACTGCAAAGCGTCGCCGCCGCCCGTGCCTCTTTCAACGGGAAAAGCTCCCGCATAAGTGATTATCCAGCTGACAATCTTGTTTTTAAAGAGCTCCGCCTTAGCCATAAAGTGCATGCCTCTCAGCCTTGCACAACCCAAAAACAGCGGATCGTGAGCCGTGACATGTGACGAGGCAAGGATAAACGGGCCGGATTCGGGAAGATTTTCCACTCCCATGAACTTCAGTCCCCACAGCTTGCCGTAAAGCTTAGGCAGTATGACGTAAGCAAGACGGTAAAGAAAAGGAATCTTCTCCTTCTTCACCTTTCCGCTTTTCGTGTATATTTTTCTTTGTAATTTTCTTTCAATAATTTTATCCATAGCTTACTCCTCGGATGAGATTTTTGAGTCGATAAGCTCGGATATTTTCTCAACAACCTCGTCAAAGCTCATATCCGTGGAATCGACAACAACGGCGTCGTCCGCCGCCTTGAGCGGAGAGGTCTCACGGTGAGTATCCTGATAGTCTCTCTTGATGACATCGGCAAGAATTTCCTCGTAAACCGCATTTTCACCCTTTGCGATATACTCCTTGTATCTTCTGCTTGCTCTCTCCTCGGGAGCGGCAGTCAGAAAAACCTTGACCTGAGCATTCGGAAGCACAACCGTGCCTATGTCTCTGCCGTCCATAATGACGTTATATTTCTCAGCCATATCCGTCTGAAGCGAGAACAGGAATTTTCTCACCTCGGGAATTGCCGATGATTTTGAAGCCATCATACTGACCTCGGGAGTTCTTATCTTAGCCGAAACGTCCTCGCCGCAAAGGTAGACATGCTGTCCGTCCTCCTCATGAGAAAGTCCGACCTCTATGCTCGGCAAAGCCTCCACCACGCTTTTTGTGTCCTCGGCGGAAATTCCGTTGTTAAGAAGGTGCAGTGCAACCGTTCTGTAAAGCGCACCCGTGTCGACATAAATGAATCCTGTTTTTGCAGCGACAGCCTTTGCAACGCTGCTTTTACCTGCTCCGGCAGGTCCATCGATTGCTGTTGCGATCATATCTGTTCTCCAATACTGTTTATTTAAGCATTCAAGCCTGCCAGCCTGCCCGTGCAAAAGGCAATCTGCAGATTGAAGCCGCCCGTGTAAGCATCCACATCCATAACCTCACCCGCAAAGAAAAGCCCCGAAACAAGCTTAGACTCCATGGTCTTGGGGTTGATTTCCTTGGTGTTCACTCCGCCGCCCGTGACTATAGCCTCGTTAAGCGAACGGAAACCGTTCACGGTGAGTCTGAAATCCCTGAGAGTATCGAGCAGAGCCTTTCTCTGCTCCCTTGTTATGCTGTTGCATTTGGTTTCGGCGGGAATACCGCTTCTCTCGATGATCACGTCAATCATCTTCTGCGGAAGAAGCTCCGAAAGAGAGTTGCCGAAATTCCTGTTTCGATTTTTCTCCAAATCCCGAAGAAGTCTCTTGTCGAGCTGTTCCTCGGAAAGTGCGGGCTTGAGATTGACGGAAATTACGAATCTTCCCGGCTTCATATCACGCATATGTGCGCTTGCTGAAAGGATGACGGGGCCGCTCACGCCGAAATGCGTGAAGAGCATCTCTCCGAAGTCCTCGTAAATCACTTTGTTTTTCTTTTCTGTATCAAATACCTTAATCTCGGCATTTCTTAAAGAAAGCCCCTGCATTTTGGGGCAATCGTCATCTTGAGTTGTGAGTGCGACAAGAGATGGTGTGATGGGCTTTATGCTGTGTCCGAACTTCTCGGCAAATTTATATCCGTCACCCGTCGAGCCTGTTGCCTTGTAGGAGGCTCCGCCCGTGGCAATCAAAACCGAAGACGAAGAATACTCCCCCGACTGCGTCCTGACGCCCTTGACGGCACCGTCCTTCGACAGAACATCGAGAACTGCCTCTTTTTTGAAGCGGACACCGAGATCCTTGCACCATTTTTCCAGAGCATTCGCCACATCGTTTGCGTTGTCACTCTGCGGAAAAACACGGTTTCCCCTCTCCGTTTTCAGCGGAACTGCAAGTCCCTCGAAAAAGTCCATGGTGTCCTGTGGTGAAAGAACACTCAGGGCGCTGTAAAGAAATCTTCCCGAAGCCACGCACGACTTGATAACCGTATTGTTGTCACAGTTGTTCGTGACGTTGCATCTTCCCTTGCCGGTGATTCTGGGCTTTCTTCCAAGCTTGTCGTTTTTATCGAAAACAAGAACGCTCTTTCCGTTCTCGGCTGCTGTTCCCGCAGCCATAAGACCGGCAGCTCCGCCACCGATTACAATTAAGTCAAAGCTTTTTGTCACTTGCTCTCCACCTTTTCATAGGTTCCGTACTGATCCCAGATTTTCTCGAGTGACTGCAATGTCTTTGCAACCTCGTCCTTGCGGCTTATAGCGGAAACAACGATGAGTGCGTTGATAACGCTCAGCGGCGCAACAAGAGAATCGACAAAGGATACCATATCGCTTCTTGCCTGAAGAGTATACTTTGCGGCAGCCGCAATAGGTGCGAGCGGACTGTCCGTGATTGCGATTGTGGCGGCGCCTCTGTCTGCCGCATACTTGATAGCCGTAACGGCTTTCTTTGAGTATCTCGGGAAGCTGATTCCGATAACGGCGTCTTCATCCGTAAGATTTACCATCTGCTGGAGAATCTGAGCCTCGCTTGTCGCATTGATGAGAACCGCCTCACCAGTGATTAAATCCATGTAGTGGTGCAAAAAGGTAGCGAGTGCCAGAGAACTTCCCGCACCGAGAATGTAGATCTTTCTTGCCTTTGTGACTGCGTCGGCAGCGGCATAGAACTGCTCGTGGGAAAGAACCTCTTTTGTTCTCTTGATTATATCAATGTCCTGGTCGAGCGTAGCGTCAAGAAGATCCTCTATCTTGTAGCCCGCAGCGGTGTGCTCAAGACGCTGAACGCTTGTCAAACGGTTGCGAATCATCTCCTGCATAGCCTGCTGAAGCTCAGGATATCCCGAATAACCGATCTCTACCGCAAATCTGACAACGGTTGATTCACTGACTCCGACAACCTTTCCGAGCTTAGACGCCGTCATAAACGCTGCGGTGTCATAGTGCTCCATTATATATCTTGCTATAAGGCGCTGTCCCTTTGAAAAGCCCTTTTCAAGCTGAACTATTCTGTCAGAAAGCTGAATATTCATTATTTATCCTCCGAAGGTCACTATCAATATATTTTTTCAATTTTGATAATTTTAGTGCATTTTAAATTATAGTGTATTTTGAATTAAAAAGCAAACTGAATTTCAAAATTTAGAATAGAACTCACCAAGCTGTTTCTCGGCATTTTCCCTTGCCTTTTCGACCCTCTCGATTGCCTCGTAAACGCCGCCCTCGGTGAAGTCCTCGCCGATTACAAAAAGTCCGTACTCGATTTCTCTGAAGAAATCGTCCGAATCCATACCGGGAGCAAGCAATTTTCCCGCTGTGGGAGACAACTCTATCAATCTGTCCGCCAAAATCTCTTTTAGATAAACTATCTTCTCGGGATAAAGTCTTAATTCTTTAATATCAAAATCCGACGTTCTTCCGCAAGGGCTTGCGCACAGCGCACAATTCGGAACCATGGAATATTTATCTTTTCTTACTTCTTCTGCAAGAGCACTTGCCTGCTCCTGCATACCTGAGTCACGATGAAGCGAAAGCAGTCCCTTTGCTATCACCCTTCTCGTGTTCTCTGTTTCCTCGTTGGTGGAACAGACCCTTGCAAGGCCGACAAGTGCGCCCAGAAGCTTGGTTTGCTCACCCGTCAGAGCTGCAAAATTACCCGTCTGTACCCATGTTTTCTCAGACATAACTAACTCCTATCAAAATTTATCCAGATTAGAGTATATATCTATTCTTTCAATATTACAACGGCAAAATGTGCCAAAATACTGTTTTTGCACTTAATTTCCTTTACTTTCACAACTATTTCATATTTTAATCTTATTAT